>NZ_JAAHIE010000287.1:0-9276 GCF_010671945.1 Moorena sp. SIO4E2 | reverse complement strand
CTTGGATCGATAAAGATCCCAACGCTTCGGGAGACCTGAGCACTACTGGGACTGGAGAAATCCTGTCTCAGCAACTTGGGTCGCTGAACGAAGAATCCCCCGGTTTCTAACCGTGGGGAGTGTCAAGTTATAGTGTTTCCATGGAAATTGGAATTGTGAGAAGGAAAACCAGTGTTCATCCCCTGCTCTTAGCACAGGGTTGTTCAACTGGGTTTTGGGATAAGATTAAGAGGGAATTTTCTGGTAAGTACCTGGATAGAAATAAACAGGACTTACCCCAGCCACCTGGTTATTGACGGTAATTACACCGATTTAAACCTTTGATGTATTACCAGAAACCAGGGTTTAAGGGTCTTGGTGCGTAAGTCCTGATCAAGTTAACTGTGTTAAGACCTGTGTAATAGGTGTGTAAGACCTGTGAAGGCATTGAATCCCCTTCTATTGCCTGATCTGAAGTTTATTGTTCCCAAGTCTTAACAGTTAACTTGAATTTTGCTCTACTACTTACATCTGCCCTATCTCCCTTAACTGCCCTCGTTGCCTCGTAAGCATTCAGCCGTCAGCCGTCAGCCGTCAGCTTTTAGCTCACGCTACTTGAGGTGCCGTCAGCAGACTTAACTCAGCATTATTCGAATGCTTACCTCTTTTATTAAAAAGCACCTCAAGTAGCACCTCAAGTAGCGCATTAGCTGATAGCACCTCAAGTAGCACCTCAAGTAGCGCATTAGCTGATAGCTGAATACTTACCTTGCCTGACCTCACTCTTAACGTTGTGCCTTTTTTTTTCCATGGAATTTTTGACCATATTCCTATCAGGCTTAATCACTGTCGTTTCTGGGGTGGGTTTCATCCTCGACAAGGTGATCGAAAGCAATATCCGCTCCCAGCTTTCCCAGGTCGAGCAATTGCAAGTCCGAGTTAACAACACTCCCAATTACCAAATTTTGCCAGGCAAAGTAGACCAGGTTTTAATTGCTGGTAAGGGATTATGGCTGACGCCAGATATCCGGATTGGTGTCTTGGAATTAGAAACTGATCCGATTGACCTTGATATAGAGAAGGTCCGTAAAGGTGGTAAAGACTCACTAGCGAACTCTCTGAGGCAACCGCTACAAGCTGGAGTGCGTCTAGTTTTAACCGAGTCAGATATTAACCAAGCTCTAGAGTCGCCGGAAGTTATAGAAGTATTAAACGATTTGATCAATGCTGTGATCAGTCGTGGCAGTAGGCGTTATAAACTACTGAACTCACAAGTCAACTTCCTAGATAACAACCGTATTTATTTACAAGTGACATTGCAGCAAGGAGATAATCAACCCCTAGAGATTATATTAAACTCCGGTGTGGGCATCCTGACCGGGAAAAGCATACAGCTAATTGAACCCAAGTTGTCGGTTGATGGGAACCCACTCCCTCCTCAGATAATCAAGTTATTTGTTGGTAGTCTTAGCCAGCGCTTAAATCTGAGCAATATCGAAGATGAAGGCATCACAGCCCGTATCTTACAATTCCAGTTAAGTCCTAGTGAATTAGAATTAGCAGCATTTGTCCGGATCAAGGAATAAAGCGTGTTAAGTATGAAATATCAAAGATGAAGGATGAAATATCAAAAATTCAATTTGGTTTCGTGCCACTAGTCAGATCTGATCACAGTAAATCAAATTACAGTAAATCAACCTTTTGATTAATCAGTTATTATGCATGACCAACAAGACGATCGTGGTATTCCTCTCGGTGTGATTGCCAGTATTTCCATCCTAGTCTTAGCAGCAGCAGGTGGAGGTAGCTGGTGGGCATGGCGTTCACAGCAATCTTCGTCTGTGACAACAACTACACCCAAGTCATCTACACCCAAGTCATCTCAGACTATACAACCCACAACTGAAAAACCCTCAACTAAGGAAAAAATTCAGGTTTATTGGCTCAATGATGTTGATAACCAAATTGTTTTAAGTCCCAGTTCAATTCCCTTAAATAATAAGACCCTTAACAAAGGTGAGATCTTAGAGAGCGCATTCAACAGTTTATTGGCTGGGCCGACCAATGGCACATTTACGACCACTATTCCCCAAGGTACAAAACTACGGGGTGTTTCTCTCAAAAATGATGGTGTTCATGTAGACTTGTCCCAGGAATTTACCGTTGGTGGGGGCAGTAGCTCCATGAGCGGTCGTCTGGCGCAAATTGTTTATACAGCAAGCAGTCTAGACCCCAATACTCAAGTATGGATTGAGGTAGATGGGAAACAACTAGAGGTTTTAGGTGGAGAAGGCTTAATGCTTGATCAACCACTGACTCGCCAAGATGTCAATCAAAACTTCCCACTCTAGAGGTTTCCCAGCTTAGACTGCTTTGAGCAGTTGCTCACTAGCGTTGGATGAAAATTTTTCAACCGACGCTGCGGCAAATAAATATACGTTGGCAGACCTCTAATTCCCATGCCCAGCAAACCTATTTTCGCTTCTAGCAGCTATTATTAGCTTGACATCTGTGAAACCTATCTAAGGAGTAATGCTTAGTCAGGTTTAATCCGCATTAGTGCTTGACCATATTCTATTGGTTCTCCATTTGTCACCAAAATTTCCATTACTTGTCCAGTCACTTCTGCTTCAATTTCATTCATCAGCTTCATAGCTTCAATAATACAAACAGTTTGACCAGCACTAATGCGTTCCCCCACCTCCACAAAGGGGTCTTCATCAGGAGCAGGAGAGCGGTAAAATGTCCCGACCATGGGTGACTTAATTTCCTCCCACTTTTGATCTACCCCTGGTGGAGGTACTGGTGGGGTTGGTTCTGGTGTTGGGGCTACCTCTAGTACTGGGGTGGAAGTAGTGGGAGTGGAGCCGATGGGAACCGCTACGGAGCCTGTAGGGGCTTGATAAGTAGTGCTAGCTCCACCAGAATCACTGGTAGGGGTGATACTGACCCCTTTACGCACTGTGAGTTCAAAATCATCACTCTTGAGGGTCAGTTCTGTAATATCAGTTTCAGCAATAGCAGCTAACAGATCACGAAGTTGATTGATGTCTAATGCCACAATTTTTAAAAAAAGGTTAGGGTCTTGGGGCTAAAGGCTAAGGGTTAAGATTTTTTGGCATTATTTTGCCTTAGTAGTCAGCTGAGTCCATTATCTTGATTGCCATGATCTCATGATCTATTAAGAGCATCAAATCAGGGCATCAAAACAATTTACTCGCGACCTTGGTAAGAATCATTACGGGTATCGATTTTAATGCGCTCTCCTATGGAAATGAATAGAGGAACCATCACCTGAGCTCCTGTTGAAACAATGGCTGGTTTGGTACCACCAGTAGCGGTATCACCTTTAACACCAGGATCGGTATCGACTACTTCCAACACTACAGAATTGGGCAGTTCTACTTCTAGAATCTGGTCGTTCCAGGTGAGGATGTTCACTTCCATTTCTTCAGTGAGATACTTGGAGCGATCGCCAATCTGTGCTTCACTCAGACGAGTTTCCTCGAAGCTTTCCATATCCATGAAGACAAATTCTTCGCCATCTTTGTAGGTATGCTGCATGGGACGTTTTTCGAGGTTTGCCTGGGGTACTGTTTCCCCAGCCCGAAAGGTTTTCTCTACAACATTCCCTGTCTGGACATTTTTTAGTTTGGTGCGAACAAAGGCGGAACCTTTTCCAGGCTTGACGTGGAGAAATTCCACTACCCGCCATACGGATCCATCTAACTCAATGGAGACACCGGTGCGAAAGTCGTTACTAGAAATCATTAACCTGCTAACTCGGGCAGAACAATCGGCATCTTATTTTACCCTTGAGAGGTTGAAGGTTGAAAGTTGCACTTTGGAGGTTAACCTAAAGATTTGTCCCAAAGTGGTGCGGCAAGGGACTTGCCAAACTTAAACTAAACGATACTGTTGGCCAATCACCTCAAAGCTAGTGAAATCGATGGAGGGATAGGGACAGGGGGAGAGGGTGATCACCTGGCTAGCTCAGTGGTTTATTGGTGTGATGGGCGCGGGCCCCAGCTGAAAGGGCGTTGCTGAATCTTCGCGCTGAATAGCAGTAGAGTGGGCATCCTGCCCGCCCGAAAATAAGCATGAAACTGGCAAGATGCCAGTTCCACGCCTGATGCCCATTCCACAGGTGCGACCCAAGGGCGCGAGCAATCCCTCGCGCCCTAGGAGGCGCGCACCTACTATTAAAATCATTCCATTATTAAGCAACGCTGCTGAAAGACCCACGCTAATTGAGAAACGGTATCATAAACTTCCTTGACATGGGAAGATATGAGATGAAGTTTTGATACGTTGTGGATCAGCCTTGACCCCACTGGTGTAATGCTTGGGGTAATTATTGTTTATGAAACTTTTAAAGATTTCTTTGCCAGATTGGTGGAAACCCTTGACCAAGACTACCCTCTTGGGGCTGCTGTTAATGTCCCTTTCCCTAGGTCTGAGTGGAGCTTGGTGGAACTTTAAGTTTAACTTTGGTAATCAAGAACCTGCTCGTGAAAGTCGATTACCAGGGGGTAATGCCATTACTGATGGTAGAGCTTTGTTGCGCTATGCCCTACCGATAGATAATCAGCCAGTGCGGAAAATACAAGCCAGTTTGGAGGATATTTCTCAACAAATGCGGGGAAAACGCTGGAGTCCTATCACCAGCGATATTACTAAAGCTGCTGTGGTTTTAACTAGTAGTGATCAGAAATTGCTAGCGGACATTCCAGATGCCAGAAAACCCCAAGGCGAAGCCCTAATTGCCCAGATCCAAGCCGAAATTGCTAAGATTCGAGAAGCTGTGGAGGCTAAAGACAAGGAAAGAGTCTTGATTGAGCGCGGGATACTCTTGGATCAAGTAGGGGAACTGGAACAATTGATGGTAGAGGAGTTTCCCTTTGAGGTACCCCCAGAGTATAGTAACTTACCTCAACTTAAGGGTCGCGCTACCGTGGAAATGACCACAGAGGAAGGTTCCTTGAGAATGGTGGTAGATGGTTACAATGCTCCAGTCACCGCCGGTAACTTTGTGGATTTGGTACAGCGGGGTTTCTATGATGGTCTAACCTTCAACCGTGCTGAAGATAACTATATCCTGCAAGCAGGAGACCCTCCAGGAAAAGCGACAGGCTTTATTGACCCAGAAACTGGTGAATACCGAGGGATTCCCATAGAAATCATGCTGAAAGGGGACTCGGAACCGGTTTATGAGTTTACCCTGGAAGAAATTGGTCGTTATCGTGAGCAACCTGTGCTACCTTTCTCTGCTTTTGGTACCCTAGCAATGGCACGTCCTGCAGAGGATCCCAATGGTGGCTCTTCTCAGTTTTTCTTCTTCCTGTTTCAACCAGAACTTACCCCAGCTGGTATCAACTTTATGGATGGGCGCTATTCTGTCTTTGGCTATGTTGTAGAAAACAAAGAGTTACTCAGACAGCTCAAACGAGGGGATGTAATTGAGTCGATGAGAGTTATTGATGGGATTGAGAATTTAGTTGAGCCGCAGGCATAGCTATCCTATCGGTTATAGCGCTACGCCCAAGGCAAGAGGCAAGAGGCATGCTAGCAATAGCTGAATATAATAGCTTTTGCTGCTTTTATAAATGTCAAACACCTTAATGCTTAGTGCTATAAGCGGTCAGCTCCTAAGCGGCTGCGGCGAAGCCAGGGATAAGCTTGATTAATTACCTTTAGCTCCGTTTATGCCAGTCAGAAGTATCAATCATTGATCGTTGTCTCGTGACCCTTGAATTAATAAAAGATATCGGAGAACAAGGTCTTCTAGAACGGTTACAGCCTTTCTGTCCACCAGGGGTTGTCGGGGATGATGGAGCGGTAATTCCCCCTCCAGAGTCTGGTCAATCCTTGGTGATTACTACAGATGTTTTAGTGAATGGGGTGCATTTTAGCGATCGCTACGGTGGGGTAAGCCAATGCACTACTAGTCCAGAAGATGCTGGTTGGCGTGCTGCTGCTGCTAATTTGTCTGATTTAGCTGCGATGGGAGCATCCCCCCTAGGCATTACGGTAGGCTTAAGCCTGACAGGGGATGTAGCGGTTAGCTGGGTTGAGAGACTTTACCAAGGCATGACTCAGTGTTTAAACCAGTACAATACACCAATAGTCGGAGGAGATATCTGTCGCTCGCCGGTTATTACTATTGCTATCACTGCCTTTGGTCAAGTCTACCCCGACCAAGCTATCCGCAGAACAGGTGCTAAGGTGGGACATGCCATTGTGGTGACAGGTGTTCATGGTGCTTCCCGGGCTGGACTAGAATTACTCCTCAACCCAGATTTCGGCAAACACTTAAGTCCAGAGGAACGACTATCTTTGATTAAAGCTCACCAGCGTCCCCAACCCAGACTTGATGTTGTATCTTTACTCACGTTACAGGTTAACAGGTTGAAGGTTGAAAGTTGGAACTTTCAACCTGATAACTTTCAACCTGATAACTTTCAATCTGATAACTTTCAACCTTCAACCCTTCAACCTTCAAACCTTCAACCTTCAAACCTTCAACCTTCAACCCTTCAACCTTCAACCCTTCAACCTTCAACCCTCCAACTATCCATTGCGGGTATGGATAGTAGCGATGGTTTAGCAGATGCTATTGTACAAATTTGTGGTGCCAGTGGTGTTGGTGCAGAGATTGATCCTAACCGAATTACCCTACCTCCAAGCTTCAGTAAATTGGTGTCTCCAGAGCAAGCTTTGGATTGGGCGTTGTATGGTGGTGAAGATTTTGAATTAGTGCTATGTTTGCCCACTGAAGCTGCTGAGGAATTAGTGGCACAACTGGGGGAGGGAGCAGCAGTAATTGGCAAGATTACTAGTGGTAATGAGGTCTGGTTGAAAGATAAGACTGGTACTTATGCTGATCAATTGCTGAGTTTAAATAAGGGATTTCAGCATTTTTGAAATTTTTCCCTTAGAAGTGATTAACCGGATTTACTATTATTCCTTATGTATCTGATCTCAATCAGACTTGGTCAGGTATCATAACTTGACTCAATAAACAAGATCCAGGTGCGATCAATTTTCTGGTTCAGATTCACTACACTGTCTGAGATAGTATTAACTTTGAACAATTTGCCTTGGCTTACGATAATATCTGCAAATACCTAGCAGAAGAATACCCATCGGAGTTTTTTCACTGGCTATTGGGTGAAGAACCTAGAGATATTCAGGTACTTAAAAGCGAATTGAGTAGTGAACCAATTCAAGCTGATGCTCTGACTTTACTCCAAAGTACAAACCAAATTCTGCACCTAGAATTTCAAACCTTACCCCAATCCGAGCCACCATTACCATTTCGGATGTTGGACTATTGGGTCAGATTACATCGCAAGTACCGATGTCCGATTGAGCAGGTGGTAATTTTTCTAAAGTCTACGACCTCACAGATGGTATTTACTAACGAGTTTAGAGATACTAACACCTGGCATCGTTATCGGATAATTCGTCTGTGGGAGCAAGACCCATTACCACTATTGGCCAATCGGGCTTTGTTACCCTTGGCCACTTTAGCCAGGAGTAATCGGCCTAATCTATTGTTGGAGCAAGTCGTTGCTGAAGTCGATAGAATTGAAGAACAAGGTCAACTCCGAACCCTAGCGGCCTGTGTGGATGTACTGGCTGGTTTGCGGTTTGATAAAGATTTAATCCGTCGATTTTTGAGGGAGGAAGTTATGGAAGAATCAGTCACCTATCAAGATATTATCCAAAAGGGAGTCCAAAAGGGAATCCAGCGCGGCAAGCAGGAGGGAGTCCTATTAATTGTGATGCGTTTGCTAACCCTGAAGTTAGGTTTACTTGACCCTGGGCTCCAACAGCAGATTGAGGGATTATCGATTACTCGATTGGAGGAATTGAGTGAAGCCTTGTTGGATTTTGAGACAGCAACGGATTTAGCGCTTTGGTTGGAGCACTAGGGAATAGGGAATAGGAAAAAATTCGGCGTTGCTAATGTCTTGGCGCTGAATAGGAGTAGAGTGGGCATCCTGCCCGCTCGAAAATATGTGGGCATCCTGCCCGCTCGAAAATAAGCATGAAACTGGCAAGATGCCAGTTCTACCAACATGCCAGTTCTACCAACATGCCAGTTCTACCAAGATGCCAGTTCTACCAACATGCCAGTTCTACCAACATGCCCATTCCAGAAAACTCTTAAAATCATTCCATTATTAAGCAACGCCAAAAATTCGGTGTATCTCAATATCCCTACTCCCGACTCCCTACTCCCTTTTCCCAGCATCCCCTGTCAAAGAAAATGCTGCCCAATAATAAGGATGGGGATATTTTTCCCGTAAGTCTTTCTGAGCTTGCTGTAATGCCGATACTTTTTAGCTACCAGAATCTCCCAAAAAGTCAATCCTGGCTCGCCAATGCAAGCTGATTTCTCAGCCAGGGTGTATCTACCAAGGCACGTAGGAATATCCCACGTGCGCCATTGATGTCGCGATCCATCGATCGGCCATCAATTTTTGATTTAATTTTCTTGCTACCACCGATATTTATTAACTCACCTGTCCAGCTAACAGTTTTACTGGTATAGGCTTCACAGACGTCTACTACTGTTTTCCCTGTTTCTCCAGCTTTGTGTTTGAGGAACTCTTTGAAGCGATAATGAGCAAAAGAAAGCAAATTCCGAACAGTTTTAGACCTGATCTTCCTGTTTCCTTTTTTTGTCATTTCAGATGTCTCAAAAGTAGGAAGTAGTATAACGTCAAAGTTGTCAACTAAAAAACGGGCAGCCTTATGATGTAGTTCGTTAATCAGATTCTGAATTCTAATGATTATTCGCCTGGCAGCTTTTATCATTCGACGTTTTTGCTTCCCTTTTGCCTTGCTTATTCTTGATAAGAGGCCATCGAGGTGAGAGCAAAGTCGTTGAATTCGAGAAAAATCTCCACAACCAATTTTTCCTACAGAATTCTCACTAAAAAGTGTCAAAAATGTTCTAACACCAGGGTCTAAAGCTACTACTCTACCTTGGTTCTCGGATTTTACTTGAGTAGTCTTGTGAGGGACTGTCAGGTAGTAATCCCCATTGGTGCTAGTTAATCGACAATCTCCAATATCATCTGGAAGTGTTTCAGTAAAGGTCAATTCACCCAGTTTTGTATGGTAAATCCCTTTGCTAGATACAGCCGACTTAGGGATGTAGCAAGACTGAACAGGATTTTTACGAGATCTAAATCGCACTCGATTTATTTGTCCAGTCTTTTTATACTTTTTCTTGGCCTCCCTTACAGCGGTGCAAGCATCCTTTATCGCTATAGATTTGATTTG
>NZ_JAAHIE010000286.1:0-9330 GCF_010671945.1 Moorena sp. SIO4E2 | reverse complement strand
GAGCATTCTAGATGATCTTACTTTGCCCACCCTACTTGAATTGGTCTGATTGCTGATTGCTGATAGCTTGTAGGGTGGGCAAAAACAGTTTGCTTGTTTTGAGCATTCTAGATGATCTTACTTTGCCACCCTACTTGAATTGGTCTCATAGCTGATTGCTGATTGCTGATTGCTGATTGCTGATTGCTGATAGCTGATTGCTTACGGTACTAAACATACTAATTGTTTTTCTGGGGAACCATCCCCAGGTACAAGTTTAATTTTATTTTCCTGAGACAGTTCCTTAATCCCTTGGTGAATTGCTACTTCCTTAATAGAATTCAATTTATTTTGAGTAGTTTTAATTAAAACGTTATGACCAATAATTTGATTCTGTTTGAGCAGATTTATGACAAATTCCTTAACCGGCTTGGTAACAAGTTGAGTATCGTTAACCTGACTAGGAAAAATAGTTAAATCTTGTAGTAAGGGACAATCCTGCAAAATTCCCGATTTTCGGATTAGATCTTGTAACTCTGGCAGTGTTAGTATTGTATCAGCAAGCACTAACTCTTGGGAAAAAGCTTGATTAACTAAGCTATGATAAGTGGCTAAGTAATGAACAGAAGATAGATCCTCTAATTTGAGGTGAATATGGCCAGAACCATTGAATAGTTTGCTGTAGAGTTTGTCGCCTTTAAGACCACGTTTTTTAACTTCTGTATGGCGAATCAGGTATAAGGTTTGACAGCGATTGCCTTGAATAGCTTTCTCACAGGCATTCATCAGATGATAGAAGCTGTTACCATTAGTAGTTTCTCCCCAGACTACTCCGAACCGTTCCTGGGATGATGGCAGCTGGTAACTTAGGGAATAACTGGCACAACTACCTGACAAAAAGTTTGATTTAACATCCTTGACCTCCAGAGCTTCTAACGCCTCTCGTAACATCTTAATCAATTGAGATTCATCAATATCCTGGATTCGGGTAATTTTCTGCTCAGTTTTTTTAAATTCTTTTTGCCACTTCAATTTAAATGAAGCTAAGACTTTTTCTGCTCTCGGTATTGATTTGCTAGCAGTATCATTTTGACTAGTTGATTTAGTCTTGGTTGATGGCTCTGAACTATTAAATTCCTGAGTTTTATACCTTTCAATTAGCTGATTTCCCAGGGTCAATGTCTCCCGGGGGGTGGTTTTGCCACCAGGAAATGCTTTTGCGAGGTCTTGCCGAGTTAAAGGATAAATCGGTGAAATGGTTTTGGTTTTTTGGTCAGCTTGCTGATGTAACGGATAGAGTCGGTTTGCCCAAAGCGATTCGGCTTGCTCTAGGGGAATCCTTTTGAGCAGAATTTTATGATTAAGTCTAGCAATATTAGCGGGTTTAATTTGTTTTTGATTGCGCTTCAAAGTATTAGTAATCATGCTGATTATAATCAGCATGTTATTGGGATAGCGAGTATGAAGGGTAGAGTTGACATTAAACAGAGCTTCTAGATCCAGATAACCATCGGGCAAACGAGGGATATTATCCAATTGGTCAAAACACAGCACAATCGGCTTGGTGGATTCAGAAATTCTCCCGAAGTTGATTAAGATGTTCTGAGCATCGTCTTCGTTATCTATAGAGCCTCTGACCCCAAGGGTTTGCAGGTCATCTTCATCTAAATCTTCTCCCCTTAACCATTGATAAGCCAGGTAATCCCGTTCTGGATTAGTTAGCTCATAAAGCACTCCAAAAAACTCTTTATTTCTATGAATTCCCCCTGGATAGCTAGCTCTGAGGTCAGCAATAAACCGTTGTCGCTCATTCCGGAGCCAGCCGGTTTTTTTAAAGGCCGGGAGACTCTTTAGCCACAGCAGCAACTGAGACTCTTTTTCCCCTTCTGGGACTTTGACCAGACTGTCAACGGTTTCCCTAAGGATATAGCGCCAGATGCGATCGCTATTTGCCCAAGGACCAATATAAGCAAAAAAGGCTTTTTGATTGAACTGCTGTTTGAGCCGTTTTAACAGATAACTTTTCCCCGAACCAGGATCACCAGCCAGTAAGATAGTGCGGGGTCGATGGTCTTGAGTCACCGCACTGAGGGTGCTGGTTATCTGATTAATTTCATCTTGATGAATCGATGTGACATTAACAGCCCCATTGTCTGGATCTTCCCAAAAATTACCCGTAGTAAAGGTTACGGGGTCAAACGGATTTGGAGCTTGTTTAATTATTTCCTGGATCGTTGCCATCTCTAAAATTCCATCTATAGTTTGGAAAAGGATAGAGGATTAACAATTGGGAAGTCTGGGGTTAGTGTATTATACTTTGTCTCCTACTTTAGGATCATACTTTACTGCACCATAATGAAAAATAGCCTCCCCCCGGTATTTTGAGGAATACCAGCTTCAATTTGTTCCTCTGTATACATATTGGCTTCTTCCAAAGCACTCAGATCAATTTTATCTTCTGCTTGCAAGCTATACAGTGCTTTATCTAATTCTTCCCTAGACAAAGGGGGTTGTAACTTTTGGCGCAAATGAAACAGTGGCAAATAGTTTTCTGTACCCAGTTCTTGGTCTAAATTCTTGATAATTTGTAATATTTCTTCATTAGTAGGGGGATTGACTAGAGCTGAGATTGTAGTTGTTGAGTTTGGTAGCTGTTTCCGCAGGAAATCGATGTAATCCGCTAGCATGGTTTTAGACAGATTGATATTGCCACGACCAACGGGTTTATAATTATTTAAGAGGTACTCAATACCTGCTTCAGTAATCCAGACATCTTTGAATTTAGTTTCTGCTACTGTGATATAGCCCTGCTCTATCAAACTGTCCATGATTTCCTTGCGGGTCTTAGCAGGCTTGACGTTTGTCTTGGCCGGAGTAGTCGGTTCTGTTTCACAGGCTTTAAGAATTTTGCGCTCTTTCGTGCTCAGTTGTGAGTCAGCCTGATCTTGGTTTAGGAGTTCCTTGCCTGCATCAGTGATCTGAATTTTCGTGATTTCTGTATTAGACTCAATCAAATTGCGATCGCATAACGCCTGACAAATTCGATCTCGTTCCCCCGCTGAGGTTTTAGAATTGGGCTTGGCTTCCGTAATCGTTGCCCGATAATCCGGTTTGCTCAGTAGCTTCAGTAAAAATTTTAGTTGGCTGACTTCCAGTTCAATAGCTTCCATGTTGATTGTCGTTACCTCACTTTTGTTCAAGATTAACCTAACTGTATTCCCTATAACCACGTAGTAGTCAAGGATTTCCGCAATAGATTCTACTGTCAGCCCTCAGCGGACGGGCGATCAGCCCTTAACTATCAGCCCTGAGCAGAATTCTTATTATATAAGCCTTTCGCTACTTTTCAATAGTATCTTTATTTACGTTGTACCATACTAGGCTGAATGCTTACCGACATCAGACTTATCTCAAGTCTGGTTGAATACCCATCATTAAGGGGGCGGGGGCGCGGGGAGGATGGGAGGTTTGGGGAGATGGGGAGATGGGGAGATTTCGATTAAGGGTAATTATCCTGACATCATATCAGCTGAAGGCCGCGATTAGATTAGTATTCAGGGAAAATCCTCAAAACGCTGATACCCGAAATTCTGATAGCTGACGACCGAAGCGAAAGCATTCAGCTATCAGCCGTGAGCCCAAGGCTCACGCTTCGCGAACAGCCGTCAGCGTTACGTCACAGGCATTAAGCCTATGCCACAAAGTACCGATCTAGTAGCGTGGCCATTCCCGTAGCGTGGCTCAAAGGCCAAGGCTGATACGCGACACGCTGATACGCGACACGCTGATAGCTGAATGCTTAGCTACAGTCAATTTTCTTACCCCTACTCCCTACTCCCTACTCCCTACTCCCTACTCCCTATTCCCTATTCCCTTAATAACGTCGAGTTTTCTGAACCCCATAAACTAGACCTGTACCAATCGATAACAAGATCAATAGCCACAGGATACCACCAGGAAGAAAGGTAAGAATACCAAAACCTCTGAGCAAGTAAACCATAACGGTGATAGCGAGAAGAGCGCCAAAAAAGTAGGCAATTATCAAAGTTTCAGATTGAGAAGAGGAACTCATATATAGTAAAGGGAACAGGGAACAGGGAACAGGGAACAGGGAGCAGGGAACAGGGAACAGTAATAAATATTTTGATGTTATCAGAAATCAGCAATATTGTTTATGAGCTATTTATAAGTGCTACTTTATAGCAGTCCTATCTGATTCGTGAAATAAATTTGCTGCTTTAAGGCAGGAGGCAGAAGGCAGAAGTCAGATCATAAGGGAAAAAGAGCTATTTTTTAACAAGTCCAGTGATTTTACAAATGATTTAAGATTGCTATAGGTGGGAACAGCTTTTGAATAAAAGAGGCAAGGATTGCTTTAATCTCTGTTACGTCTGCTGTCAGGAATTCATAAAGCTGACAGCTGACAGCTGACGGCTGACAGCTTACAAATGCTAGCTCAATAATCAGTTATCATTAAAATTTACAAACATGGAGTTTGCTAAAATTGCTGCTTGAGTGCGATCGCGTACATTCAACCGACTCAAAATATGAGTAACGTGGTTTTTCACGGTCTTTTCAGAAATATACAACGTCTGAGCAATCTCTCGGTTGCTAGCACCGGTAGCAATTAGTCGTAAAATTTCCTGCTCTCTGGGAGTTAGTTCATCCCAACCCGGAGGTGGACTCGGAGTTGGGTCTCGCATTTGAGCAGCGACTTTTCTGCCTATACCAGGGCCTAACTGAGTATAACCTTTTTGCACCGCTCGAATTGACTGGGCTAATTCTTCTGGAGGGGTATCCTTCAGCAAATATCCGGCTGCTCCGCACTGTATGGCTTGGGTAACGTACTGGTCATCATCAAAGGTAGTTAGTACTAATACCTTTGTATCTGGGAATTGCTGACAAATTTCCCGAGTGGCAGCGACGCCATCCATGACAGGCATCCGAATATCCATTAGTATAACATCTGGCTGTAAAGTTTTTACCAAACTAATTGCAGTTTGTCCATTCTCGGCTTCACCGACTACCTGTAAGTCTTCTTCTAACTTCAGCAAGGCTTTTAATCCACGCCGAATTAGACTCTGGTCATCTACGAGTAAAATACGAATCATCATTAATAAAGTTATCAACTGTCAGCTGAAAATCAACCTCAAATGGGATAATTTAATAGTTCGAGATTAATGAAAATTGAAAGTCTGGGTAAAAGCTCATGTAAGCATAAACTGATAGCTGATAGCTGACCGCTGATTGCTGACCGCTGATTGCTGATAACTGATTGCTGATAACTGATTGCTGATTGCTGATTGCTGACCGCTGATTGCTGATTGCTGATTGCTGATTGCTGATTGCTATATAAATTAAACCTTTGGTAAGGGAAAATGAGCGATAATTTTGCAGCCAGCTCCTGGTGCTGTCTCAATTTTAAAGGTTCCTCCTAAGGCTTGGGTGCGTTCTCGCATTCCTTGTAAACCAAAACCGGTTGTGTTCTGGTTGAGGGAAAATCCAATGCCGTTGTCTTTAATAATTAATTGTAAATCTGTTGCTGTCTGAATTTGGATGTCTACTTCAGTAGGTTTAGCATATTTAAAGATATTTGTCAACCCTTCTTGGACAATACGGTAAACTGCGATTTTGATGTCGCCAGGGATTGAACGCTTTAGGTTAAGATGGTATGTGGGTGAGATGGCTGTGGACTTTTGGAAGTCGTCGATTAGGGATGCGATCGCATTTTCTAGAGATTGCTCTTGTAAAGGATTTAAACGCAAGGAAGCAACGGATTGACGTACATCCTTCAGAGCAGTTTTACCCAGTTGTTTCGCTTCTAATATAAATTCTTTGGCTTCAGCCGGGTCAGATTGTAATAGTCTTAAAGCTGCTTCCAAGTGTAAATTGAATACAGTTAAAGAATGTCCTAAGGAGTCATGAATTTCCCGAGCAATACGGTTACGTTCTTGCAGCGTAGCAATATCTTCAATCCGGAGGGCATATTGACGCAGTTGAGCATTAGCCTGTGCCAGGTCTTCCCGACTTTTTCGTTCTGATAGTACAGCATCCACTAATAGCTGCAAAACGATTAAAACCAATACAAATATCAAGACAGAACTCAATAAGATAAATAGTAATCGCTCCGGAATCAACCCTGTCGGTGGTGGTCTGAACACAGGAGGTGGTCTAAAGGGAGGACGATGCCTCAGAGCATGATGCTGAAATCGAACCATTTGCCTCATTAGGAATAATATCAGCGCAAATCCAGTCATCACTAAGCGACCTTGGAACTCAAAGATAAAACAGTTGCGAACAACTAATATAATTAACATCAGTTGCAACAGCCGAATGTGTCCCACTATGGACGCTAAGAGAATTACCCCAATTTCGGCGGCGGTGTAAAGTATCTTATAAATAGGCTGATTTGTTGGTAATCTCAATCCCATTAACCCAAATACTCCCAGGAAAACAAGATTGAGTAGTGGCGACCTAGGTAGCGGGGGAAAAGGAAGTTTTAGTAATTCCACCAAAGCGGTAATGATCAGCAGTATCCACTCCAGGTAGAGCAGAAATCGAATTGGGTGGTTAGTAATGTGAATAGGATGGCGCATTCACGATTCTTGTAAACAACCAATAACAAACAACCAACAACCTTAATCCATGTGTCGAAGGTAACGCAAGACCCATTGGTCATATCTAGCCCAGGACTAAAGTCCTAGAGGAATTCAGGTCTTTTGCCTCATGTGGTTTCACCCTCTCCGTTTTTAGGATAGAGACATCAAACAGAAATCAGATCACAAAATACATACTTATAAATAGCTAAAGAGTGAACATCATGAACATCAAACGCTTTTCTCTATTTGCAGGTATCGCAGCAATTACCCTCACTACTTTTCCCATGGCAGTTAACGCCGAAGGAATGCCTCCATTTTTATCCAAACTTAACCTTACTAACCAGCAAAAAGAGCAGTTTGAAAACATCCGTAACAATACTGAAGCTAAAATTGAGGATATTCTCACTCCCGAGCAACAACGGCGGTTCCAAACTATAAAAACACTGCGCCGTCAACTCCGAGAAGCAAGGGAGGGTATGAATCTCTCTCAAGAGCAGCGAGACCAAATGCGCGAGATTCACAAGTCAGCACGAGAAGATATGAGGGGTATTCTCACCGAGGAACAGCGCCAACAAATTCGTCAAGAAATGCGCTCACGTCGAGGTAAGCGCGGATTTGGAAGGTGATTTTTCTAGGAATAGATTATCTCTTGGAATACAAATTACCAACTCTCTCGATCTAACTTGTTACTTGTCAATTGTTAATCTAAAAACCATTAACAATTGACAAGTTTTCTTGTAAGCATTCAGCTATCAGCGGTCAAGCTGTCAGCACTGATCGTGATTTGGGGGACAGAGCATGTTCCGCAGTTCTAAGGCCAAAGGCCACGCTACGCGAACGGGAATCTCCTCAAAGTGCTCCAACAAAAAATCCATCAGAGCCAGATGACGCAAATCCGATGGTTGAGGCCGCAGATAATTACGACCCCGGCTAAACCAGCGCCCCACTGTCGCTACCGAACGGGAGCAAATCATGGCCATCATTGAGTGAGTCACGGGCCATTTGCTGTAGAATTCCTTTGGTGTCATCCCGAGTTGACAGGAGCTGTATTGTTTAATTAGCTCTTGCTTGGCCTGAGTTAAGGAAGCATCAGGTTTGTTCATGATGCCACCTCCAGCGCTAAAGAAAGCAAATGGTTTTCCCAGGCTATATCTGTTACTCCTTGGTGATGTTGAAAGCCATGGAGATAGGGAGCTAGCCAGCTAGGGTTGAGACTGGTAGTGAGTTGCTGAATTAGCACTGCAGCAATAGCATCAGCTTCAATAGGCTGGATCGGTAGCCTGGTATGGAAGCCAGTTTCACTGCAATGGCTGAGCTTCGCGAGTAATTCAGTGATGCCAAAATCCCTAAGAGCTTGCTGATATCCATCGACCTGGGCTTTGGCACAACTTGGGTTGTGTGTCTGTGGATCCTTCTTTGGATAATTTTTCATTATTCTCGAAGGAGAGAGTTTTAAAGGGAAAAGAATACCCCGTCCTCTTAGGTCGGGGATGAATTTTAAATAGTGTTAATATAAAAAATAAGGGTCTCAAAAAAAAACTGGGTATTGACCCTACCAGCTACCGACCGTGCGGGGGAAAGTTACGCCCAGGTCGATAACAGCCAATTAGGTTGTGCCTGGGAATCCCTATTCCTGCGACGGATGGGGAAGTTCAAATAAGTGGCCTTCTTGATTGCAAGAGCCAGTGGCAGACCTTGCCGGGCAAAGCTATGGGTCTGGCATCTCGCTCCCGGTTGGTTACGGCTCGTCTCGGTGGGCTTGCTGTATCAACCTATTTATGATATTATGGTAATTTTAGCCAAATATCAAGTATTTGCCTGAAATTTGCTATAGCGCTACCCATTTGGCTTATCGGTGCGCCAATGCAATAGTTTTTTGGAAACTTGGAACCGAGGCGCTGATCATGGCATTGACCATAGGTCAAGCTACGGGATGCTCCAAAAGAGCCGCTACGCGATTGGCCGTAGGCCACGCTAAAAGCGATGCTCCAAAAGAGCCGCTACGCGATCGCATTTACTGTAATTAGTCATTAATACGATTAGCCACAGATGTCGCCACCCATTTGACTTATCGGTGCGCCAATGCAATAGTTTTTTGGAACTGCTCAAAGGGTAGAGATTACCACTACTGTTATCCAGGTTAATCAGAAGGTAATTTGCAACAATCTCAAGGGGAGTGCAACGCTGTTGATTATCGTAAAACGAGGCTCTCAAAACACTTATGGTCATACAAAGGAAGTCAATAGACCATCTAGAGTAATGTATCCCCCGGATCATCCCCTACATTGTGCAGGGCAAATCATTCTAGAGTAAGAAGATGTAGATTGAAGCTGGGGAGGTTAAAAACTATATATTTGCTCAAACAGAGCATTTATAAAGTAAAAATAAAGGAAATAGGCGATCGCCACCAACCTATTTTAAGATTTATGAAGAAAAATGCTTTCCCCATGAAGCTGGGGAAGTATTGAGGATATGGAAGAATGTCTAGCTTGAACCAGATGTTGGTCTTGGGTGAGGATAGTGGTACTAATTTGACTAGTAAGTGAGTCAAGTATGTAGTGAACACTTATAAGCAATCAAGCCAAGTGAATCTGGGCTTCAAGTTTTACCTCGACACTGGGTTGTAGAGCTGAATTGAGAGATAAATCTAAGCTTAGTTATACCTTAGGAGATACTAATATAACATGGGATATCGATATATTGGTACAGATATTGACGGACCCAGGTTCAATCCAGAGCAACTGTATGTTCG
>NZ_JAAHIE010000285.1:2136-9330 GCF_010671945.1 Moorena sp. SIO4E2 | reverse complement strand
ATCGGTCAACTCCTGTTACCGCTTTTAATTGGGCTCTCACTGGGGATTGTTGGGATTAACCCAGCCAATTTTACGGTACAGATGAGTGCTTTCTATGTGTTGCTAACTTACCTAATCATGGCATTTGGTGGCTTGTTAGTGATGTACCTTTCCATTAAGCCCTTTTTGCCCCTGCCACAGGATTGGTTTCGGTTCAAGTGGCGCAGCAACTGGATTGTCTGGGGAGTCGGTGGCTATTTGATAGCACTCCCCTTGGTGATTGTGGTATCTCTGATTAACCAACAGTTATGGCAAGGAAATGGCGGTAGTAACCCACTGTTGCCCCTAGCTTTGGAGGGACAGGACACCATAGCTTTAATCATATTTTTTCTGACAGCAGCTGTGGCAGCACCAGTGTTTGAGGAGATAATCTTTCGAGGGTTCTTGTTGCCCTCTTTGACTCGTTATCTACCAGTTTGGGGAGCGATCGCATTAAGTAGTCTGATTTTTGCGATCGCTCATTTGAGTCTCTCAGAAGTCCTACCCCTAGCCACATTGGGAATTGTCTTGGGATTCGTTTACACGCGATCGCGTAATCTCCTAGCTCCCATGCTGCTCCATAGTCTCTGGAATAGTGGTACGCTTCTGAGTTTGTTTGTTTTAGGCAGTAGTTAACAATTGAGTATGACGTGTGAAGTATCAAGTGTTAAGTATTAAGTGTGAAGTATGACGTATTACATTCTTCATCCTTCAAAAAACACCATAAAGCTGTTTAATAAGTACCATAATCTGATTCCCGTACTCCAAATCTGGATTCCAACGTCTGCCTAAGTCATAAACTGAAGGAGCAACACCTCTGGGCACATAGTCAAAACGAGGGTCTACTATCGGGGGCTCGTTAATCATATCAGTACTGGCATATGCCTTCAGGTGCTCAATGTGAGCTTTAACTCCTGTTTTCGGGTCAGGAAATGTAGCACCAGCAGCACTAGCCTCAACAGTACCCAATCCACAGAAGTTATTCTGCTCAGGTTTGACCTTCCCTCCAAAGCGTAAATAATCGGTTTCCAAACACATCTGACAGAAGGCAACATCGTGGTTAACTAACTCATTTTCCGCTTCTTCTATGTAAAGTCTGGGTAAGTCAGGAAATTGTTTTAAACCGTCTTCATTGTTTTTCTCAAGAAAGCTTTTCAATTGGCTTTCCGTGGCATTTCCCATCCCCATAATTTGGTCACCATCTTCCAGTAAGGTGCGGGGAAGTGAATTTAAAATTACAGTTTTTGTCTGATTTTCCCAGGATGCAGCTATATTAAACTCTTGTAAGTCTACCGCTTTGACATATACCACATTTCCGTAACTGATTTGCCGAATATCTTCCCGATCAGTTAGGCTAATCCCGAGCATTTCCACTAAATCAACGGGAATAAAGGCATTGCTATTAATTAAAATACCTTTTTCGTCATACTTCTGTTGTTTAATAAAGATATTGATAGTAGGAAATTCAGGAGTTTTTGGAGTCTGACCGCTCCATTGAATTAACCCTTGAGCAATCCCTTTTGCAAATTTTTCCCGCTGATTTTGCAGTAACTCTAGGTCTTGAGGATTGTCGATAAAACACAACTGCATGAGTACCGAAGAGACTGCTACCTGACGACAAAAGGATAAGCCACGCCGATTTGGAGAGTGGATATCCGGTTTAACGCCACGACTGGGAAGTTCAGGAATTTCTTGGAGTAATGCATTAAGTAAGAGCTGAGCATCCAGCTGCCTTTCATCGTTACCATAGATGTAAAAGGCTTGAGCCCCTCCCAGGGAACCGTTAAAGGCATTGCCATCAATTTCCAAGGCTACGTCACCAGGCACAGCATTGGCATTGATCCATCGAATCGTGTCTCGACGGCTGAGAGAGTCAGGAACAACAATACAATCTACTCCCCGTAATTCCAGCTCTTTAACAATTTCGTTACGGGTAAGTATCATTTCCCGAGATTCTGTTGTGCCTAAAGCCACTACTCCCGGGTCTTTGAGGTCATGACCAGCGGAAATTAGAATACGTGCCATGGGTTGGTCTCTTCTCCTTAGTTTACCGTTTTTTGGTCGGAAAATAATTCGGTAGATAGCTTTAAAAAGTCGTGCTAATAGCTTACGCATTTAAATTGTCAGTTACGGAGAAACAATCAATGAAACAATCAATGATGACTTAGGAATGATGAATACCTCTGGAACTTGTGAATGAATGATACATTGTTTTGCCATTGACCATTGGGTTAGGGTCAATGGTTCTCGATTAAAGTCCCATCTTGGCACGGGTTGCTGGGCCGACAACTCCATCTACATCTAAGCCGTTTTGTTCTTGGAACTGCTTTACAACTCCCTCACTACCTGGTCCATAGACACCATCCGGCTCCAGACTATAGCCTGCTTTGGCCAAGGCTTGTTGAATAGCACGTACGTCTTCTCCCTTCATGTAAGGTTGGCTTAGGCGCAGTACCCGAAATTGTATTGACTTGTCAGATTCGGTCTTGGGGGGTACCGAGATCGAAAACCCTTCTGAAAAACTATTGTTTAGTCGTCTCTCGGTTGATGGTCCGTAGGAACCATCTTCGGCAATCCGGTCATTGATATTATAGCGGTTCCAAACTCGCTGGAATGCCCGCACTGCTAGGGAGCGAATGTCTCGGGTACGTCCGCCTACGTAGTCGAAATGAACTGGGTCCCCCCAACCGAGCCATCGCCAGCCGTACTTCTGGAGGTAAGGTCGCCAGCTCAGGTAATCTGAAATATCAATGGCTAGACCACTTTGGTGATTACTTCGAGACGGACGGGCAGCAATGGGAATACCGCAACGGCGATTTCTGTAGTGGTTATATAACACTAATTGCTGGGCAATGGTGCGATAGGCTGAATTGATTACCATGGGAACGCCCCGGTCTTGAATAGCACGTTCGAGGGCTCTTTTGGCAGCGGGTTGCAGCATAGCCCAGACAGCAGGACCTAGTTCCACATCTAAATCATCAAAACTGATTAGTACATTCGGGATGAGTCGGTTCATTTCATCAATAATCTGTTTGTCTAGCCCCCGAACCACTTCTGTGGAGCAGGAGGTAACATTCCTGACCTTGATGGATATTTTCTTAGGGAACAACTGCTTGTCGTCATCCCAAACTTCCACATGGGGTTCGTAGACGTACCAGGTATTCTTGCCATTAAATTCATCTTTGGTCAAAGCAACCCGCAGGTAAGACTTCTCTTCTTTGAGGTCTACCCAGCTGTGCAGCTCTAGTTCCCTGCCTTTTTTGACCCAAACTTTATCCTCTTCATTTTCGATCTTCTGGCTGGGTACAGGTTGCTGTTTTAGGAAGGTATCATGTACGATTTTCAAAGATAAGACCATCAGTTTCCCTCATAGATGAAATGGTGGCAGTAGTCGTGATTGGTGAGTCGTGATTGGTGAGTGGTAATTGGTGTTTGTTAGTTCAAGTACACTCCTGCCTAGGAGGAGTTATTAGGACGTTTCAAGCTAGCTGTTGTTAGCGGTACCTAACTCAAGACTCTTACACTATATATTTATATTCAATACTAGAGCCTGGGATTATGGGCAAATCCTTGAAAAATTAGCCATAATCCTCCTCTGGTAACGGTTAGAGTCAAGAGGATATCAATGTTGGTGCTTGGTTAGACAGTGAGCAGCTACTGACTCGATTCCTAAGCCCAATCCCTGTTACTGTAATCAGCATTCGAGCCTTAAGTCCTATTATGTCTGCTTTAACAATCCCTCGGGAACCTCTATTAAAATGGGAGGACAAAAATTTTTTTTGCTTGTGCCAGTTTAATAACTAGCATATTATTTAGGAATAAATTACCGATTTGTGATAATGAGCAACTATTATAATAGTTAGGGCGCACCTCGGTGCGCCCTAAAAATAGCTTTAATCTTCTGATGCAAGCGCTGTTTGTTGTTGACAGCGCTTCACTTCCCATCGATTAAGATTGTTCCATTATCTCAAACATAGCGATCTGCGAGAATTTCCAAAGCACGGTCTGAGCATCCCATTAACCACAGGTTTGACATCCCAGTTTTCTCCCCTAGCAAAATTCGCCGTCTACAGCGGAAGGTTTCTTCCTCCAAGTAGGCTCCTAGCAACGTTCGTTTCAGGAAAGGACTCCAGATACCAGTACGTCCATGGAGCACTCGCCAGTTGTCAACTACTAACACCTGTCCGGAAGTCAGTAGAAATTCGGCATTATAGTCAGGATCTTGTAACAGTTGGGAAAATCTTCGGTAGGCTGTCAATAGGTCTTGAATCTTATCGTAGGAAACTTCTAGAGGTATCCTGGTGTTGTGGTTATACCGAATCTGATAAACTTCTCCATTTTCATCTAAGTTAATTAGATGATTACGTCGATAAGCTTCCCATTCGTATTTTCGGGGGCTGAAATCATTTTCCGATAGTTTCTCTTCTACAGAGAGTCGCCGACGACCTGCTGGTATATATTCTGTGGTAAGTAGCTCAAAGAAGTAGGGGTTTTCTGTTTTGATTACCTCTGCTAATTTGAAACCATCAACGACGGTAGAATAGGCTTGTCTGTCGTTATCCGGGTTGTCGTAGAGGGTACATTGCAGATATTGGATTCCAGTGGGAATATCGAAGGCAGTAACGTCTGTATGATTTCTTAAACGCCCCAATTGATAAGAGTGTTGGATAGCTTGAGCAACTGTGTTTTGTCTATCCATAGTAAATACATTGGTGGGATGATAACGTTGCCGTAAAGGCCCCACCCGTTCCACCAATGCCCGAAAGCTTTGTTCGTCATTTGGAGCATTCTCAATTATTGCTACCCCTAGTTCGACGAGCTGATTTAAGTAAGACAATAAAACGTCGTCATCATTCATCACCTCATGATAATCAAAATAAGAGATAGATACTGATGCATCCCAAAGTTGAGGTTTTGATTTTTGTTTAAGGGCTGGGTCATTGTAACAATGAACTCGTAGCCAGGAAGGATCGAATACACTGTGATGCCCTGTTTCCTGACCACCCCAGACAATATCCAAATTCCCTTCAGGATCAATTGTCACCTTTTCAGTAGTTGGGTTTAAAGGAATTTTGAGGAGGTCATGTCCGCTATTGAGGCTTAAGGTATCTCGCTGAAAGCATTTAGGACAGCGACAGCTATCTAGGAGCCAGAGATTATGGTAAAAGCTTTGATGGCCATCTTTCCAAGTGATCTCTACGCCATTGTCACTGGTTGCCATGGATTTGATACAAAAAGCAGGTTTGAGTTGTCGAAGTAGCGTGGTCATGTTAATTTCAAGCTCCTATGTATCAAGCTGCTATGTATGTCGTTTCTTTAGATTGTGGTGCGGTCTGCCAGAATTTCTAAAGCACGGTCTGAGCATCCCATTAACCAGATATCTGACATACCGCTTTTCTTACCTAGTAACAGTCGCCGCCTGCTACGGAATGTTTCTGGCTTCATGTAGGCTCCCAGTAAAACTCGTCGCAGCTGAGGATTATGAATGGCGGTACGCCCGTGGAGTAATCGCCAGTTGTCGTTAACTAATACTTGTCCCGGAGCGATCAGAAATTCGGCGTTATATTCAGGAGCTTCAGCTAGCGCTGTAAATGCTTGGTAGGCTGCATATAAGTCTTGAATCTTATCAGGAGAAACCTCTAGTGGCACTCGGTCTGTTTCATGGTGACGAATCTGGTAGACTTCACCCGTTTCATCCAAATTAATTACATGCTGACGATGATAAGTTTCCCATTGGTACTTCTTGGTGCCAATTTCATGCTTAGATACTTTTTCTTCCACACCCAGGCGACGGCGACCTGTTGGCACATACTCTGTGGTCAGCAACTCGAAGAATTTTGGCTGTTGGGTTCTGAGAACTTGGGCAATTTTAAATCCATCCACTAACGTGGAATATGCCTGTTTGTCATAGTCTGGGTTGTCGTATTGGATACATCCGAGAAATTGCAGTCTGGGAGGAACGTTGTAAGACACATGGTCTGTGTGATTATGTAAACGTTGCATATACTGATAGGCGTGGTGAATATTCCCTGCCAGTTTGTTTGCTGTATCCAACGTAAAGATATGGGTGGGATGATATCGTTCTTGGATCGGTCCAATCCGCTCTATCAGTGCCTGAAAACTTTCTCGATTCTTGGGCACGTTGTCAATGATGACTACTCCCAATTCCAGCATCTTGTCCAACCACAGCAACAGTGCCCAATCGTCTTTCATCACTTCGTAGTAATCGAAATGAGGGATGGACACTGATGAATCCCACAGTTGGGGTTTTCGTCGCTGTTTGAGAGCGGGGTCTGTTTGACAGTGAACTCGCAGCCAAGATGGATCGAATACACTGTGATGTCCAGGTTCTTGACCGCCCCAGACTATATCCAAATTGCCTTCACGATCAATCTTGACCGCTTCAGTGATGGGATTGAGTGGCATTTTCAGGGGGTCATGTCCTTCCCCTTCTGAGCTGTTAAGGCTCAATGTATCCTGCTGGAAGCATTCGGGACAGTGGCAAGCATCCCGCAGCCAGAGGTTATGGTAAAAGCTATGATGACCATCTTTCCAAGTGACTTGTACACCGTTGTTGTTCACTGCAACTGATTCAATCCGAAAAGCGGCTTTGAGTTGCCGAAGTAGGGTTGTCATCTTTCACCTTTATGCTTTGTATTACTTGCTTCCGATTTATTTGAAAACAGGACTTACGCGCTTAAGTGTATTTAGCACCCCTATCTACCAAATTATGGATATTTATGGAAAGTAATGATGTCAAAATACCCCAAAATTGGGTAATTTAGGAGGCAAATGCGTAATTCCTGGAAAACTAGGCTTCAGCCCCCACCATTACCTCTGACTTAGAGGTCAATTGTTTGCCGTTACTGGTTTGATAGCCGTTGTATTCCAGTTTCTCTCCATTAGGGGTGAGAGTAGGGGTGAGAGTCTGGTAAAAAACTTCTTGACAGCAGTTGTTTTCATCAGCAATCAGTACCCGCGCTTGGTGTCCGCTACTCAAAATTTCAGCGCGATCGCATTGCTCGTTTGCCCAGATAATCAAGGTATCTCCCTCTTTGCACAGTAGCGCTCCCCCTCCATTGGGACAAATTTTTCCTGAACCTGCTTCTCCTGGCAAAACATAGGTTGACCAGCGATTGCCATTGTCAATGTTGACAATTTCTACTTCTTCGAGGG
>NZ_JAAHIE010000285.1:0-1385 GCF_010671945.1 Moorena sp. SIO4E2 | reverse complement strand
ATTCCGTGCTGTGTTGGCTATCTATATTGTCAGTCTTCTTGAGGTTTACGAAGGGGAATCTTTAGACAAGTATCTTGCTCCTTCAACAATAGACAATCTACTGTAGCATAGATACTGCCTTGTTTATTTTTATAGACTACTTCACCAGACAGTGGTAAGGGAGCTGTGTGCCATACTCCAGGATGAATTGATATGCCGTAAGTACCATCAGAGTAAAGCGCTACAAAATCTTCTGCTTTGACATTGTCCCGAGGAGGAGCTAATAAAAAAATGCTAGGTTCACCATTTTTAGGAATAAAAGCCTCTCCTGCATCTAGATGGGCGCTAAGCCAATTCACTAGCACATAGTTAGAGTTAGTCTCAGGATCAACTACAGCCTTTCCAGCTGCCCCACCGCGAGCATTTTTATGGTCAGCGGAAAGCACGGTAGAACCACGCCAATATACTTTGAACTCGTCTTCAATAAATGTACCATAACCCCCCCTAGCAATAAGAGGTCGTTTTCCTGGGTTTGGCCATTTACACAACTCTATTTCAACATCTTCAAAATCCGTGAATACAGTTCCTAATCCTTCAGCATTTTTTGAGTTCAGCTTTTTTAATGGAACGTCATAGTATTTGCATGGTGTAGCCATGATTTTCCCTTAAACTATCAGCAATTAGTGCTTTTTGAGCACTAGAGCAACCATCGGCTCTGTTTCAAAGATGTTAAACTCTACTCGATTGAGTATACTCCATGACAGCTCTTCGAGAATATCTTGTAATGAATCGTTGCTTTCGTAGTAGTCAACTCGCAGGGTTAGGACAAAATATCCTCCAGACTTCAATAGTTTGAATAAGTTTCGCAACCCTTTAGGATGGGCGTGACCAAAGGTGAATACCCCCAACACCACAATCCCGTCGAACGCCTCAGGAGTAGAGAAGGTTAGAGGTTCTGCCACGTTCCCTTGGTGCAAGGCAGTGTAAACTTGCTTCTTCCTAGCTACCTCCAGCATTTCCTCGGAGAAGTCAACTGCTGTAATGTTGGTGTATCCTAGCTCTGCCAGAGCCTCACCCACCATTCCTGTACCTGCTCCAACATCAAGAATGCTTGCTGCTTTATTTGGCAGTACTTTTGCCAGAGCCCTAGCGGATAGAACGGGAGAGCAGCGATAGGTCTCGTCTAAGTCAGCATCGTAAATCGTCGCCCAAGCATTGTACTTATCTTGTAACGTTTTTTCATCATTAGTTCCGTAGATCCACGACACGCGATCGCTGACCTTTTGAGAGCGATAGAAACTCCATCCGAGTTCCCGAGCTGCGATCGCCTCACACATCTTATTATAGGAAGCGCTAAGTTTCGGATACTTGCTCAGAGCTAGCTGTGACAAGAGTTGGTAGCTCTT
>NZ_JAAHIE010000284.1:0-9347 GCF_010671945.1 Moorena sp. SIO4E2 | reverse complement strand
CCCTTGGTTTTCGGCTTTAATTTAAGTTACATAATAATCCCTGTCGGTGTTACCGTAATTTAAGTTTAACAAATAATCAGAGTTTTTGGTAGACTCTGCGACATTTTCTCTAGCTGTTTACTAACCTCCCCCATAGTTAATACCAATTCTTCAAAGTAGGACTATAGATACAGATGGGGAGCTCGGGAGTGTCACGAGTGTCGAGAGTGTTGGCAGTGTCGGGAGATGGCCAGATTAAATTGATGTATAGCCCTAATGCCCCAGAATTGGGATATAAGCGTGAAAATGATTTCAATTTTTATTTTCTAGTTTCTATTTTTTAACTGTTTTATCCTGATCAACCACGCTCTACCTTGAATATTGATTGATGTAACTGTTGCTTTAGACAACAGCTAGAAGCATTGTTTTGAGCGAAGCCAAATGAAAAGTTTTCAACACTATCTAGCTCCTGTTGCGATTGGAGCAATTGTCGTTGGTTTCAGTAGCTATGGTTTGGTGAGTGATAACAATCCTGGTTCCCAGAAAACTCCTGTAGCGAATCTATCTGCTGAACCAGCCACCGAGGCTAGCTCTACCACTGGTGTAGCACCCTCTAATACTACTCTACCTAAGATTACTGTACCTACGGAAGAAACTCAACCAGGAACCAAGGTTGGTAAGGTCGCGCTTAAGGCTACAGTCAGCCAAGGTAATAATAATAGCAATCGAGCTAACGGAGTAATTCTTAATGTCTATCGGGCTGACAGTCAGTGTCAGTCTCTGGTATCTGAACAGGTAGCTGTACCAGTAGGAAATCCAGTAAATACAGTTATAGGAAAAGTTTTAGAGACTGGTAACTCCAGTGACTTTAATGTATCGGGATACCGCGTGAAGGTCAATGCCAATACTGGTGTGGCTACCGTCGATTTGCGCCTATCACCAGATTCCCAGCGGCAGTTTGTCTCCCTCTCCACTTGTGAGCAATTTGCCCTTTTCGGTAGTTTGCGTAAAACTCTTACTGCTAACTCTCAGTTGAATATTAAAGATGTTCGCTTCACAGAGCAAGGAGAAGATATTTATCTTTGAACTGTTCGATCAAACTTACACAAAACGTCAGTTTATGACGCTTTCAGAGGCAAACCCCATCTAAATTCCAAAACCCTTATCCAGTAAGGATTTCATCAATTGATTAAAAACCGGACTCGATTGCTGAAATCCTCACCTCGCCAGCATGTACAAAAATAAGATGCGATAGCCGCAGCCCTGTCCGCTCATCCGACGCCGACGCTACTGCTTTCGGACCTGGGATGAATTGCGGCGGAAGCTAACGAATGGATATTTTTGTTTGTCGAGAGCAATTTGCTTTTGTCTAGATTTGTCTAAGTTTTGATGAGAAGTATCCTTCAACAAAGGTCTTGCTTGTGCAAGACCCACTGTGATTAACCTAAACGCAATCTGCCTTACTTGTGCTACTGGTAGTTTCAGCTGCTTTGCGATCGCTTTCAGAGAAACTTTGCCTGTTGTATAATTCCACACTTTGCATTCTAAAACGTTGAGTCGATAATGGGATTGGGGTGGATCGCAGATGGTACTGACTAAACCCCAATCAGGGTCAGGCAATTGCTCAGCCAAAGCCTCCCAGTGGTGCAGTTCCCTTAACCCGATCAATGTCGCTTCTGTTGCCGGTATACTTAAACCGGTCATTTCCAGGATTGGGATCGGCACGTTCTGCTCGAATTTAAATCGACCATCTTTCAGTTCAAACAAAGGACACACTTGCCGTTGTATTTGAATCTGAAACAACCATTTTAGTTGTGCAGTTTGTACAATACCTTGACTTTGGAGATATAAACCAAGTGGCTGATTGGGAGTACATGACTGAGCTAGTGTAGTGACTATACTGTGTTTAACCCACTGATGTTGAGCAATCAGGACAATTAAACCCTGATGGTCCAATCGATTAGCTGCTGCCACAATCCGACCCTGGTAAACCCAAAAGTGATGAACTGGTCGCCGGTATCCAGAAACTCTGGGTAAGGCAGTAATTCTGAGCCAACCAGTTTTCTTTCCTTTCTCTAGAAACTGAAAAAGTTCTGGCAAGTATAAGTCGCTTAGGTAACCATTAATGGACATGTCGGGTAATTAAAACCAAGAGAGCACCTTGAGAGTGTCAACTATGAGTGACAATAAATTATATAGTGTTAGATGGTTTGTGCGGCACAATCCAAGTTTTAGCTGAACCGCGATCAGCCCCACGTGTCACCCTGGGAGTTGCCTTCTGTTTACTAAAGCCGAGAGTCCTTAGGACAAGCAGAAGGAGTAGGTTAGCCAGCGGACCGGGCTTTCAAGGTGCGGACGCAACCTTTGAGCACTCAGCCCCTCATCAATCCCAGACAGAGGTTTGGTTTTTTTGATCGGAGCAAAGATGTTGTGCTATAATGCTATGCCGTTGACCAGAACCACAAAGTGCTAAGTTGGAATTAAATAACATCGTCCCTTGATGCTGATGGGTGAAAGTTCTTTTCAATAGTTGGAAACGTAGCTGAAGAAGCTGGATACGTAGTGTTTGAGTAAAACCCTGCCTCTAAGTCTCAACTCTTTTCTTATCGAGATGAGTGCCAAAGAAATGATTGTAGTATTCAAGACTAGTTTGATTACGATTTCCAGCTTTGGATTAACGGTGATATCAACTGAGCAATCAACCAAAGCGCTAGCAATTCTGGATATGTTTCCAACTCTAAAAAGCGCTCTGAGGGAATACAGTTGTGCTTACCTCCACAATTAATATTACCTTTAAGTAGTACTTTAAGGAAGTTTTTATCCCGTTTAAAAAGGGCTCAAAAAACCACACTTGACCGTCAGGTCAATGTAGATAGGTCACATAAGTTGCTAACCAATAAGGGAACTTCTTCTACTAAACCTGTTGTGATTAGTCTAAAAGCAACTTGTTGCACTTTTTCTACTGGTAATCTCAGTTGCCTTGCAATTCTCTTGAGAGAAACATTGCCATTTGTGTACTCCCAAACTTGCCACTCTATAGAATCCAAACTGTATTTAGGTTGACCACCGTTGATACTGACCAAACCGCCATTGGGGTCAGGTAATTTATCTGCCAGAGCTTGCCAGTTGCGGAGCGATCGCAATCCTTTCAACATAGCTATTTTTGTTGGTATACTCAAACCCGTCATTTCTCGTGTTGGTATGGGTACATTCTGTTCAAAGTTAAACTGACCATCTCTGAGCTGAAACAAAGCACACACATGCTGTAGAATTTGCATTCGAAATAGCTGTTTTAATTGTTCACCTTGTAAAGCACCCTGAGTTCTGAGGCATAAACCCAGAGGTTTATCTATGGCACACAGCTGAGCTAACTTAGCAATTACCCGTTCGCTAACCCCGCAGTGTTCAACAATCAGCGATACCAAACCTTGATTGTCTAACCGATCTGCAGCTGCCACCAGGTGACCCTGATATACCCAAATATAATGAATCCTCCTAGGGGTTGCTTGGTTTATTGGCAAGGGAAGCAACCTTAGCAAACCAGTTTTTTGTCCCTGGGCGATAAACTGAAACACTTCTGGTAGGGAAATATCGGTTAAATGGCCTGTAACAGACATAATTGTTAATTGGCTTCATACTAAAGGGTTAGCGGAAATTACTAATTTAGAATATATTAAGATTTGTTAAAAAAACACCTGGAAATCATTTTTAAAAGTCAAAGTCAACGTTTTATGACCTGAGTGGCTTGTTAATTTGAAATTAAATCCCATATCAATTTATTAATCCTCTTGAGAGAAACAATAATTGGTAACAGTTTCCGAAAGGTCAGACCCCTCAATTGATTAGGTGGTAGCGATGTTAAGATTGGTAAAAAGTTTTCCTAAAACGCTTCTACCTTAAGATCTGGAATACCAAAATTATTGCTATGGGCAGATAAATTTTCCAACAAATTTTATATTTAACACGCGAGGGGAAAAGCACATTCATAGGCTATAAACGGTTGTATACCCTGTTCTATACCCTATTGGTAAGGCTTGATTTTTTAGTTAGACTCTGATCAGTAATTGCTTACTAGGGTTGGATCAAAATCTTTCAACTGACGCGTTCGCCAATAGGCTGTGCATCCACAACCTACGTTACCCTTCATTGAATGGCTATACTTAATGGCAAGGGCTACTCTAGCCAAAAGCCACCTCAAAGAAGAACAACAACGCCTATGGGCGCGAAAGCGGCTTCCCATAAGGGCATCATATCTGTACGAGAATCCATTCAGGGTAAGCCCTACAAACTCTATGGGCTGCAACCTATTTTTTTGAGATTAGATTCCCCCTTCAGATGAAAGCCCACAAAAATCAATCTCTTGGTGCGCATTCCCTAACGCTTTAAAAAAGCGTGGGGTTCCACGGTTTGAAAAATCGCGGGATCAAACCGCCAAACTACTATTGCCTGACTTCCCACCCAATATTCGGATTAGAAACAAAGCAACGAAGGTTTGCAACTTGGATCAATGAACGTCGATTCCGACGGAAAGTCTGCACTTTCGCTCTTGCTGAACTATTGTCGGATTCGACTAAATAAGCTTTACACCCTAATGAGGTCATAAAAATGACCTATGCTTGATGGCTACTCTCAAGCTTTATACTTTTGAGCCTAACTCCAAATCAAAGATCAATATCTTTGAACCGATAATCTTTAAAGTATCTTTATATTAGAGCCAATTGTGAAATAGTCGAGTAAGTTGTAAATAAAATGTGAATGTATCGGTTCCATTTTTCACGTCCTACCTAGTAGCAATTGGGTTTAATGGATCAAAATCAGCTTGGTGTAAGGCTCAGAAAGCTTTGCTCACCTACTGAAAAATTACTACTGAAAAATTACTACTGACTGATCTTTCCAGCTAGGGATTGAGCTGGGAATACACAATCTTGACCAGTGGCTTTGGCTCGCTCAATAGCCTCATCAGCGGCTCGATAGAGGCTTTCGATGTCTGTGCCATCCTCAGGGTACTCTGCCACCCCAGCACTAAATGTTACCTGCACTAGATCACAGTCATCAAATTCTTCACTAACAGTCTCCAAAATTTCTTGGAGCCTTCTGACCCCAGCCTGTCGATTGAGACCATACATCCCGATGAAGAACTCCTTACCTCCCCAGCGGGCAACTATATCCTCGCTGCGAAACTTTTGCCGCAAGATTTGTCCCAACCGCCTAAGCATTCTATCTCCCATCACATGACCAAATTGCTCATTCACCTGCTTTAAGTTGTTTAAATCCAATAAGGCATAGCAAAGAGGTTGATGGTACCGTTGGGATAAGCGCAGTAATCGGTTAAATTCTATGGTAGATTGACGACGATTAGCCACACCAGTTAATTGGTCAGTTTCTCCTAAACTACGGAGCAGTTTGGTACGCTCTAGACGATGGAAAACACGGGTGACTAACTCGGATTTCGTTATCGGTTTAAAGATATAGTCATCAGCTCCAGCTTGATAAATGCGGTGAATTGTTTCAGAGTCTAGGTGTTCACAAAGCAATAGGATAGGTAATCCATGCCAGATGCGATCATTGCGCACAACTTGGCACAGTTCAATCCCATTGAATTGGGGCATGTCTAAATCCAAAATCAGTAGATCAGGTCCTGTCGCTTCGAGCTGTTCCCAAAATTGATCGGGTTCTTCTAAGGTAATAATCTGCACTCCTAAAGGTTGTAGGAAGTGTCGTATACTTTCGAGCACTAGGGGATCATCGTCTACTGCCAGGACTTTGGCGGTGGAAGGTCTGTCTTGATTTAAGACATCTTCAACGGTTTCTAGTAACTGTATTGGGGTAACGGGTTTGGATAAAAACGCCCTTCCTCCCTGACGAGCAACCTCAACGCGATCGCTAAACCGATTTTGCTGTGTAGAAACGATTACTGGGATTTGAGGGTATTGGTTCTGGAAATATTTTAGGAGTGCGATTCCGACCTCTGGATAATTGGGAAACATCAAGTCCAGTAGCACAACATCAGGTATTTCTTGATCCATGACAACTCTGGCTTCCCTGGGATCTAGGACAACTTTTACTTGCATATCCCAATTGACTGCTTCTCTTTCCAACTGTTGTGTCAGTTGCACGTCTCCATCGATAACTAAAATCAAGGGAAGCTTTTTTGGGAATTGGTCGGGTGCCAGGGGTTCTGATCTATCATCCTCGGTTAGTTCAGAGTCTTTTAATACAGTAATGGTAGGATTATCTTCCAACTCACTACTGACATCACCAGAGAATGGTGATGGAGGTTGCTGGAGTTCTTCAGACAGAAGTGCTACCAAAGATGCCAGATTTTGAATATTAGTTGGGGAGGTTAGCTGCTGTAATTGAGGACTAGGCAATTCTATTTGGTTGTCATAGTTCCTGCGTCTTGACAGATATCTACCTTTACCGGAGTTCCTTGTCTTGGTTATACTGACTTCCTGTAGCCAGTACTCAATAGTTTGGGCTAGCCGTGATCCTTCCACTAAGCCAAACTTATCTAAAGCTCTAACGAGCTTGTGGACTTGCTGCTGGGCTTGTTTTCGCAGATCCTCAGTAAGATGTCCGGCTTCGAGAGCATTAACTGCCTGTTCTAAAGTGGCAAACTGACGCCACATGGTTCCTTTAGAACGCTCCCAAGGCTGATTGAACCTGGTTGGGGTTGGTTTGAGTTTCTTTCTCTTGCTCCTCGGTAAGCTCTTGAGGCGATAGCCCATACCATAGACAGTTTCAATCATATCATCAGCTTCAACACTCTTGAGCTTGCGCCTTAACCCCTTAACATGTGCCCTAACTGTTTCTGGTGAAGGAGGGTCTTCAAATGACCACAGATGTCCGAGAATGAAACTCTGACTAAATACTCGGCGCGGATGGCTCAAGAATAGTTCTAGAAGACCGTATTCCTTTGGTGAGAGATGGAGCAGTTGACCTTTATAAGTTACTTCACAGGTACTCGGGTCTAGGCAGACATCACCCCATTCCAGTAGCCTTAATCCAGAAACACTGTGGTGACGCAGTAATGTCCTAATTCGAGTCAACAGATTCTTGGCTGTAAAGGGTTTAACAATATAATCATCAGCTTCAGCATTAAGCTTGACTTGCTCAGCAGTAGCTGCTTGAGAAAGCAACAGCAAAATCCCTCTATCATAGCTTGCCTGCCGTAGTCGCTTACACAAGCTGATACCATCGAGCTTGGGTAAATCCACTTCCAGCACAATCAGGTCATAGGTAAAGGCTTGAGCATACTCGCAACCTTCTTCGCCATCTCCAGCAATATTTACAATATAATTCTGCTCTCTCAACACTTTACTCAAGGTTAGAGCTAGAGCATTGTCATCCTCTACCAGCAAAAGTCTCATGAACAATCCTGCTGTAAGCCTAGTCCTTTACAAATTTTGGATAAACACAGAACACTAAAAAATATACCTCTTTTGACCTAAGCATTCAGGCGTCAGCTGTCAGCTGTCAGCTTAAAATAAACCTGATTTGGGAGAATTTAAAGGTGCCCTTGACCCATTAAGAATTAAATTCGCCAAGGTCAAGCGCACCTGTGGAATGGGCATCTGGCCGTGGAATGGGGATCTGGCCGTGGAACGGGGATCTGGCCGTGGAACGGGGATCTGGCCGTGGAACGGGGATCTGGCCGTGGAACGGGGATCTGGCCGTGGAACGGGGATCTGGCCGTGGAACGGGGATCTTGCCCGTTTCATTTCCGGGCGGGCAGGATGCCCACTCTACTCTTATTCATTCAAAGACTGACGCAACGCCCAAATGCTTACCTCTTTTATTCAAAAGCTGTTCGCACCTCAATTAGCGTGGCCATTCCCTTAGTGTGGCCTTTGGCCAATGCCAAGGGTGGCCATCGCCCATAAGCACCTTAAGTAGCGTAGCCAAAGGCCAAAGGCTGATGGCTGATAGCTGAATGCTTACCTTTTGACAGATGCTATATGTAATTTCTTGATATGTGTTCACCACTATTTGGGTTTTACCATTAGTAACGGCTAGTTGCACTGGATCATCTCAAAATTCTGTAAAGAGTGTGTAAAGATTGTGTCAACTTGAGAAGTGAGCCTTCCCTCTCTTGGTGGGCGTTTCCTAGCGCTCTCTTGGTGCCCATTCACCCTTAGCTTTGAAAAAGCGCGGGGTCGCACCGCATCTTTGATCGCAACGCGCGGATGAGCGGCGTTACCACTCCTTTAACGAAAGGGTAGCGATGAAGCCTCTGTTATTCGAGAACACTAGTCCAGTAATAATACCAAGTTGGACTCAAATTCGTAAGTCATTCTCTTGGTGGGCCTTCCCTAGCGCTTTTAAAAAGCGCAGGATACCACCGCTTTCAGTTGTTATTAGTCCTTTGTCACCACTCGATAACCAATAATCGAGTAATAGAACTGGATAAATTCACGCTCGATCGGGATTTATAGCCATCAAAGCCTCACGGGGTGACAACCCCGTGAAAACCCAACCAGATTGAGATTTTAAGGAATTGATGGTAGAAAAAGATCGGTCTTGAACTTGTGAGCCAGACCGATCAAAAAATGATATTACCTGAACTATATCTTACTCACCTATCACAATACTTCAGTGAGGCTCAATTAATCACTTTATAAATTTTATTGTTGCTACTGCAAATCCATAAACAGATTAAGATTGAAAGGTTAGCCGCTCATTTTACTTTACCAATTAAGTCCGAAATTCGCCGTCGTCATCTTCAAAGGTTTTTCAAGTTACAGTCGAACTCAGGAGCTCTGATTTTGTTACCAATTATTCAAACAATAATTTCTAATAAATCTCCCCAAAAATAGAGGTTATATCTAGTGTTGGATAGAACTCAATGGCAAGATATAGCAGTCGCCAGGGTAATTAGGACATGACAAAAGTCTCAAACTACAGTTTGGCTTGAGTTTAACTTCTGACTTCTGACTTCTGACTTCTGACTTCTGCTATAAAAACTTGTTTATGGTGGGGGTAATTCTTGGAAAACGGGCACTCCCAATTTACTGGCATTGTCTTGATGCAATAGCGAGTGGTTTGTTCGCGTTCGCCTTTGGCGTGGCCTACGGCCAAGCGTGGCCTACGGCCAAGTTACCGTAAGACAGGCTCGCCTTAGGAGTTGCGCAGAAATAAGTTTATGATAAGGGTCTAAAAATGAGACAATAGAATCGAAGTGATTGTTTCTGGGAAAAATGTCAATAATTGAGGATATTAGAACCAAATTTGAGGCTTTAATGCCATACATGGATGAAAAACTCAGACGATTGTGGTCAGGAGTTGAAGCAGTATCTTTAGGGAAAGAAGGAATAAAAACAGTGGCTTTTGCGACTGGATTATCAAGTAAAACCATTAAAAGGGGAATT
>NZ_JAAHIE010000283.1:0-9363 GCF_010671945.1 Moorena sp. SIO4E2 | reverse complement strand
ATGAAAACCCGTTTTAGAGGTACCAATGACAATGGTTCCGTTTGATGAGGAGCCGGATGAGGTGAAAGTCTCACGTCCGGTTTTGAAGACGAGTCAGTGGGGTGACTCACTGGCTTAGTTTAATAAGAGTAAGCTTTTGAAACGGCAAAGAGGGAAATGTGCCCACTGTGGTCTCACCTTTAGGTTTCATGATTTGTTGGAAACACATCACATCCTACCACGCACACTAGGTGGAACTAATAAGTTTGATAATCTCGAACTACTCCATCTACATTGTCATGACACTAAACATGGGAAAAAAATTCACTCTAATGAATTAGATAAAAACCCATTGTAGAGGTACCAATGTCAATGGTTCCTATAATGAGGAGCCGGATGAAGGGAAACTTTCACGTCCGGTTTTGGAGACGAGTCGGTGAGGCGACTCACCGGCTTAGTTTAATGGGGTAAACAGATTCTAGAAAAGTGTCTAAACTGCAAGCCACAGTCTGGGAACTACATAATGTGCGACTTCATTCCCTACATTCTCGCGGAATTTAACCCGGATATCCGCAATCTCTGAGGAGGGAATAGGCAAATTGAATCACCCTAAATCACCAAAACAATCCAACAGACGGAGTGCGACTCGTTAGCTAGAAACCTTATCTTAAGATTTGGGGGATTAGCTGCTTGGTTTAATGAACCATGACAACTTGATAACCATGATGGTGAAAATCCATCCCGGAGACAAAACCAAAGAATAGTGCAGCCTTAGTACAAAACCTTACTCCTATGATGCCTAACCTGCTGACCATAAAGGCTGCACTATTCTTTCGGTAACTTCTGACCCTCGTGAAATCCGAGTGACAACCTTACCCTGATTTATAGAAATAGCAAATCTATAAATTAAATGCGCAGAGGGTCAAACGGACAAAACACCCTTTAACCTGACCGGTGTGTCGTCTAGGTAAAGAACTCATGGGTACGAGAGAAAGGTACGTCTGAATCATCGTTATTGGAAAGTAGCGAAATAAGAAGGTTGAACAACGCTACGGACAAAAAGTCAACGGAGAACATAGGTTATAAGGTTTCCGTTTCTTATAAAGATTTCCCTCTCTCCCGATGAATAGTGCCACCCTAAAAGTTCAAAGAATGGTTATCAGGAACGAAGTAACCCTTATATGTACTCTCAGTAAGGTCGATTACTGAGTAGGTAGCTAGCCGCAAGTCATACGAGGGCAAGATTGGGTCAGAAGCTAATGCCTAGGGTAATGCCTAGGATACGCTGACAGACACACGTCATAGGAAAAGATATGGTTGTAAGTAACAATTGATATGTCCAAAACTCGGGGGTTCGCCCCACAGTCGGAATGGAACAAGGTTAACTGGCGAAAGCTAGAACAAATCTTGTTTAAGTTGCAAAAACGAATATATCAAGCCTCACAACGTGGTAACGTCCGCGTGGTAAGAAAGCTACAAAGACTCCTGATGAAGTCCTGGACTGCCAAAATGATTGCGGTTCGTCGGGTCACCCAGGAAAACAAAGGCAAAAAGACTGCCGGAATAGACGGGGTCAAAGCCCTGACAGGGAAAAAACGCCTCGCCTTAGTAGCCAGCCTTGAGGTCTATCGAAAAGCCCAACCCACACGCAGAGTGTGGATACCAAAGCCAGGTAGGGAGGAGAAAAGACCACTGGGAATCCCAACGATGTACGACCGTGTATTACAGGCACTTGCCAAAATGGCCTTAGAACCAGAATGGGAAGCAAAATTTGAACCAAATACATATGGGTTCAGACCAGGACGCTCATGTCATGACGCCATCGGAGCAATATTTACAGCCATCTGTAAAAAACCTAAATGGGTTTTTGATGCTGATATAGCCAAATGTTTCGACAAAATCAATCATGATGCACTTCTAGAAAAACTAAATACTTATCCATCCATGAGACGTTTAATTAAGTCCTGGCTAAAAGCCGGTGTGATGGATAATGGAGCATTCTCACCTACAGATGAGGGCACCCCTCAGGGTGGAGTCATTTCTCCATTACTGGCAAATATTGCTCTCCACGGCATGGAACAGGTTATATGGGACTTCGCTAATTCCGTATGGAAGAAGAAAGGACACTATAAAAGAGGATTGGCAGTAATCAGATATGCTGATGACTTTGTAATCCTGCACCAAGACCACAAAGTGGTAGAAGAATGTCTTGAAGTAATCAACAAATGGCTACAAGACATGGGTTTGGAATTAAAACCAAGTAAGACTAAGATTACCCACACCTTTGAAGGATTCAATTTTCTGGGATTCAATATACGTCAATATAAGGTAGGTAAACACCAATCAAAACAAGGTTTTAAAACCATCATCAAACCATCTAAGGAAAGTATCCAAAAACATTATGGGCAGCTTTCTAAGGTCATAAACCGACACAAAGCTGCCCCCCAAGAAGCGTTAATACGCCAACTTAAACCCATTATACGCGGATGGTGTAATTACAACAAAACAGTCTGTAGTAAAGAAACATTCAGCAAATTAGGGAATCTGTTATGGAATAAACTCCAAAGATGGGGATACAGGAGACATCCGAAGAAATCAAAAACTTGGGTGAACAAGAAATATTGGGGAACCGTTGGAAAGGATAACTGGACGTTCAAATTTGGAGAAAGCTATCTCCCAAAACATGCCAATACAAAAATAGTAAGGCACAAAAAAGTACAGGACACCAGAAGCCCCTACGATGGAGACTTAATCTATTGGAGCACCAGAATGCAGAAACATCCTGAGATGACCAGCTCAATTGGAAAACTTTTGAAACGGCAAGAAGGGAAATGTGCTCATTGTGGTCTCACCTTCGGCGTAGCCGACGCTTCGCGAACAGGGATGGAGATTTAACGGAAAAGCATCACATAATACCACGCGCTAAGGGTGGAAACGACCTAGACAAAAATCTAGAGCTGTTACACCTACATTGCCACGATATCAAGCATGGGACAACAATCGATACTACAGAGTTAGATGGAAACCCGTTCTAGAGGTACCAATGACAACGGTTCCTATAATGAGGAGCCGTATGATGCGTGCATTGTCACGTACGGTTCTGAAGACGAGTCGGTGAGGCGACTCACCGGCTTAGTTTAATACGAGTAAAAACGACAGCATACGAGGTCTAAGGAAAGGTCGAACCCTTAGTAAGTTATGTCAAACTTAATCCCTCCTGTCGGGTAGGATGTGACCGGAAACTGGTCACGGGTATCAAGTATATAGGAATCCAAGAAGAGCATGGGTAGACACAGTAACAAAGCTAGTGACCTTTGGAAAGGCCAACGGTGGAAGAAAATTCGCCAAAACCTTTTCCGCCTACAAAGAAGACTATATAAAGCAGTTCAAGCTGGAAACCTGAGAAAAGCTAGGTCTCTACAGAAACTGATAATGAAATCCCGTTCAGCACAGTTATTGGCCATCCGTCAAGTGACACAGCTCAATCAGGGAAAAAAAACCCCCGGAATTGATGGAAAGTCATCCCTCACATACCGGCAGAGATTGGACTTACTTGAGCTATTGAACCGGCAGGCTTCTGACTGGAAACATGCCGGACTCAGAGAAATCCCGATAGCCAAGAAGAACGGGAAAGTGAGACTACTCAAAATACCCACAATCGCTGACAGAGCATGGCAATGTCTAGTAAAATTCGCCCTGGAACCTGCCCATGAGGCAACATTCCACGCATGCAGCTACGGATTTAGAACAGGTAGAAGCACACACGATGCCCAAAAGCACATGTTTAATCACCTTAACTCCAAAAGCAATGGCATAACAAAAAGGGTAATAGAACTAGACATCAAGAAATGTTTTGACCGCATCTCCCACAGCTCCATAATGGATAGATTGCTAGCACCGTCGTCTATAAAACAGGGGATTTTTAGATGTTTAAAAGCGGGCATCAATCCGGAATTCCCGGAGCAAGGAACACCCCAAGGAGGTGTAGTCAGTCCACTACTCGCCAACGTAGCACTAAACGGAATAGAAAGCATACACCCATCAATCCGGTATGCAGACGACATGGTGATATTCCTCAAACCTAAAGACGATGCCCAAAAGGTATTGGATAAAGTGAAAGGATTCCTCGCTGAACGTGGAATGGAAATCAGTAAAGAGAAGACCAAAGTAACACACTCGACAGACGGATTTGACTTCCTGGGCTGGAGATTCCGAGTCCAGAAAAACGGAAAGTTCAGAAGTACTCCCTCAGCGGAGAACCTAAGAACTATCAAAAAGAAGATTAAAGCCGTGGCCAACAGCTCGAATTATGGTGCGAAAGTAAAGGCAAGAAAACTCGCCCCCATAATAAGCTTTCAAGGGTAGGTTTTTAAGATTTAGGCTGAGGAGAGAAAAGGAATACTTGGAGAAAAATCGGGAAAAAATTGACCGATAGGTAACGGAAGATGATTGAGTACAGCAGCAAGAATCAGCTAACTTGCCCCGACGAAAACAGCTCAAAATACGGGGTTTCGGTGTACCGGTGTCAGAGTTTTGACTCTCGACAGGGGTTGCCGGTAACTGTTGTGAGTCGTTGGAGGATAGATCAGCATCAGATTCCCCTCCAACACTGACGACCCACCTTGTGGCGATGGCAATTGCCAACCAATGACGCTCAGCCCTTTGGGGGTCAGTCATTTTCGTCTGGTGCCATTGCCAACCTCCTCGTTTAGTATCCTTGAAGAGACACTCAATCCAAGAACGCATTCGATACCATAAACCCTCAGCTTGATCTGGGTCGAGATCAGTGACAATCAACCAAGGATCTGAGTACCCAGAGTCCCATCGAGCCAGCAAGGTACAACTGAGGGGGTTGCTAGAAAAGCAAGTTACTCGACCTGACCAGCTTTGACCGTTCTGGGTCACCACAGTGGTTAAAGGAACAAAGCTGGGTTGACCCACCGGATGAAACTGTCGAAGTTGGTTAATTCGTAAAAACGGATGCCAACCCTGTTGTTGAATTGCTTCGTAAAGCCACTTGGCATACAGTCCTCGGTCAGCCATCACCAAAACTAACCAGTCCTGGGGAATTGTGTTTGTAAGGTGGGAGAGTAAATCCAGCCAATAGGGTTGCCAACTGCCTTTAGCCTTGGCTTCGATCACTTTCCAAGCCACAGGAATACCGCAGCCGCCATAGACAACGCTCACAACTAAGAGGGTAAATCGGCAACTTAAGGTAGAAGCATCAAGAGCTAAAACCATCGATTTTTTCTGGGGAGGCCATCCATTTAACACCCATTGCAGGAGTGGGGCAAAACAGCTGGTGACATCAAGTTCAGCTCGTTTATCCCCTTTTTTGTCTTGCTGATTTCTGTACCACTCCCGCAACTGTTGACGCACAGTGTTTTCTTTTTTGCCTAGCAAGGCCGCTAGAAAAACTGCCACTGTGGTCAGTCCACAGGAGCCGGTCATCACAATGCCAAAACTCCACATCCCTAAAACCACTGCTTGAGGTTTGCTCAGATGGGGCATTTTTTTAGTCACTGTCCTCAGCCATTTTTGGTAATCTTGATTCTTCTTCATGGCTGTGTTCCCTTAGCCGCTGTTTAAGAGCATCGCGTTTTTTTCCAGTTTATTAAAAACCTACCCCTGAAAGCCCATAATAAGGGGGTGGAGAAATTACCACCGGAACTGTAAGATGGACGGCTCCCGGAACAGTTTATGGTTTACAAAATTAGAAGTAAATCGTAGATTTAGAAAGGAGAAAAAAGTCAATCGATATACAGCCAAAAAGTTATCAGATCAAGCATTTCCGTCGGTTAAATACAAGGAGAATAAGCATATAAAGGTCAGGGTAACCAAGTCCCCCTACGATGGAGACTTGGTCTACTGGAGTCAAAGGAACTCCGGACTCTACGACAACGCCACCTCCAAAGCCTTGAAAAAACAAAACCATTGCTGTGGACATTGTGGGCACAAGTTACTAGGCAACGAATATCTACATCTTCATCACATAGATGGAAACCACGACAATTGGAAGCCAAAGAACTTAATGGCAGTACATCAAAGCTGCCACCAACAAATACACAGTAGCCAAAAAGATACTTAGGAGCCGTATGCCGTGAAAATGGCACGTACGGATTTGAAGGAGAGGTGCTCCCCCTAATAGGGGACATCGACTCTAACGACTCTGTAGCATTTGGAAAGCTTGCAGGGTAAGCGCAAGAAAAAATGGCTCATCATGTGCATTGGTCGGATATCGGTTGCTCGTGGCTCGAAACCCCTATAATCTCGTAGAACTTTACTCGCAATAGAGTTAATTTGTTGAGAATGATCCCGTTTTTTTATCAATAAGCCACAGCTTATTGATTCTTGCGCTTACCCTGCTAAAGCCACCTAGTAAGCTAACCGTGATGAGGATCGTTAATGTACCTTTGAATGGTTTCAGTACTTACTTTCCCCGCTGCCCTTAAAAAAATAACTGTTTGTCCAGAAAGATGGAAGTTTATTAAGATCGGTAAACTCTTTTATTAAGTAGTTAGCACTTCTCCCTTTCAAATCTACCTTTCAAAGCTATGACTACCTGGTGAATCGCATTTTGATGATATATTTATACAGATAAATTTGTAATATTTTTTACTTACAATTACCATATTTTTCTGTAAATAATTTTGAAAAAATGTGGATAAATTATCTTTATTTTTGCAGATAAATACTTTATTAAAAATTTTTATTTTCTAGGACAAATGGACTATATAAGTAAATTTTAAGTTTAATTTTTATAGCTTTTTTTAAAAAAAACAAGTTTATCGGAATTTAATGTCGCTACCAGTGTAGATTCTAATCGATATAACGAGAATAATTAACGATATATAATGGCTCAAGCTAATAAGAGCATAGGAGTACAGCAAATAATGCTGTACCCGGATAAAGAAACAAAGGCAATCTTGGAATATTTATGTGAACAGTCAGGAAAGCTTTATAATATGGGGGTGTATTTTGCTCGTCAAACATTTTTCAAGACAGGTTTAATATTGACTGGAAAATTTGACTTAATCTATGAACCAAGTGTAGGAAAAACAAAGATATCTAAGTCACTTCCTTCGACTCCAGCCCAACAAACACTATTAAGTGTCACGGAAGCATTTAAGTCTTACAAAAAACTAAGAGACCTATGGTTCAAGGGAAAGTTGCAACATAGACCAAAACCTCCCAGCTACTTAAAAGGCTCAAAGATGTTCAAGGTTACTTATCCAAATTCAGGTGGTCAAAAGCCAAAACTAGTTAATGGACAGGTTAAATTTTATCTTGGTTTGACTGTTAGGCGCTGGTTTGGGATTAAGAATTTTACCTTGCCTTTTCCAAGTAATTTAAAAGGAAGAAAAATAAAGGAATGGACTATACTCCCCAAAAATGGCGTCTTCTATCTAGAAGTGTCTTATGAAATCCCAGTTCAGAACAACCAGAGAAATTTAGCCAGCAATGAAGCATTAGGTATAGATGTTGGAACCGCTGATAATTTAGCAGCGTGTGTTGACACCCTAGGCAATTCGTTTTTGATTGATGCCCGTGCAATGAAGGCTTTTAACCAATACTGGAACAAGCAGGTGTCAAGCAGAAAAGAGGGTAAACCACAAGGCTATTGGGATAGTTGGCTTGATCGAGTAACTCGGAAGCGTAACCACCGCATTAAGGACGGCATCAATAAAGCAGCTAAGCTAATTATCAATCACTGTTTAAAATACGGTATAAATACGATTGTCTTGGGATGGAACGAAGGTTTAAAAAGTAATGCTAATATGGGGCGATTGAATAACCAAAATTTTGTTCAAATACCTCTTGGCAAACTCAAAGACAGATTAAGACAATTGTGTGAAATCCATGGGATTCGATTAGAAGTAACTGAAGAAGCTTACACAAGTAAAGCTAGTTACCTTGATGGAGACTCCCTGCCTAAATTTGGCGAAAAACCAAATGGGTGGAAAGCATCAGGAAAGCGTATTAAGCGTGGTCTTTACCGTAGTGGCGATAATTCAGTTGTAAATGCGGATCTAAATGGTAGTGCAAATATTTTAAGAAAAGTAGCCAGTAAGCTAGGTATAGACTTAAGCCGACTGGGTAGACGGTCTTTGACAACCGTAGCGAGAATTAGGTTGTGGGCGCTACCACAGTCTAATCTGTCAGCAGAATCCCCGCGTCTAATGATCGGGGAGTGTCAAGTCTTCTTAAACTCATACAAAAACCATACAGAGTCAAACAGATAGATGAACCATAGCATAAACCAGGGGTTGAGACAATGGACAAATAAAGACAAATAAAAGCGATGCAGAGGTGCGACCCATGGCGAATTTAATTACGGGTCAAGCGCACCTAAGCGGTCTTGGGGTAAACCCCCACTCGCGCTTTGCATCAAGACAGGCAAACGTTTTACTTAATCAATGTCAAGGGTATGATTAATGCCAGCAGCATGCAAGAAAAAAGAAGATCACCTCGCCAACAGACTTCCATTTCTTATCGATTGGCTGGTCTCTTCTCAGCTCGTCAGCCAGTCGTTAATATTAGTCGAGGAGGTTGCACCATTTACAGTGAAAAAGCTATCCCAGTCGGTCAAGTTATAAAAATACAATTTTTTTGGCCACAAAATTACACAGTGAATGCTACAGTTAAAGTCATGTGGTGCCAAGAATCTAGAGGAAATTCCCTAGCAAACTATAGAGCTGGTTTACAGTTTACAACAGTCTCACCAGAAAGTATAGATTGTCTTTTGGGTCTGCCAGCAACACCTATTTCAACGCCTCAACTTCAGCTGAATAAGTTACTAAAAAATTATCCGGCTAAGACTTCTAACACCTGCTCTACCTAATCCTCATACTAAATTGCGCTTCCAGAAAAGATATTACCATTTGAACAGATGACGGGTGATGGGGTTAATGATTAATAGGGCAAGCAGTTACTACTGATTAATTTTAAGTATTAATTTTAAGTATTAATTTTAATTCAACTTGGTATAAGTTGCAATCAAAGATAGTTGATGTCTTGATGCAGTGGCTGATGGAAGTCCCCCCCCATGAGCCACTGCATCGCTTTGTCAAGTTGCTGATCAGGAGTGAACATCAAGAACAGTCAACCTTCAACTATTATACCATTTTCAGTGATTGAGGCTAAAGATGATTTACTGGTAATTGGGAAGAAGGAAATTGGGAATTGACCAAGGAATTACCGATTAGCTATTACCACGAAACAGTATGTATAGCAATTATCATAGCTATGAGGTACACAATTTAGGTATTTTAGGTAATAGGTAATAGGTAATAGGTAATAGGTAATAGGTAATAGGTAATAGGTAATAGGTAATAGGTAATAGGTAATAGGTAATAGGGATGCGCTGCATCTTCAGGTGCGACA
>NZ_JAAHIE010000282.1:0-9369 GCF_010671945.1 Moorena sp. SIO4E2 | reverse complement strand
CTCCTGAAGGGGTCGGGTTTTCACCGCCATCCAAACAGTCAGTTAGGTTTGAAGGTTTTTTAGTCCTTCTTTCCCCCAGCTCATACCCCTTATGTAATAAGGCTCTTAGCTGGAACGAGCCGCACTTGAATAAAGCTTTTGGCTACACCAAAACGTTGAGCTAAGTTTCGGAGGTGCGACCCTAGGGCGATTTACTCGCCCTAGGAGGCGCGCACCTTGATAATTTTTATTTGTTATGAATTTATAGAATTTTTTGCCGAAAGTCAAGAGAGTAAGGTTTCATCCGAAATTTTTATAATTAACTATTTAATCTATTTATAATTGTACCTCATAGCTATGAGAAACGCTATATATTCCAAGCAGTAACGCTTCAAGTCCTAATTTTGATCAGCAATCAGCAGCTATTCCGACAACCCCAAAAAAAGCAATACCTCCTATCATTCCGAGCGGTAGCGAAATTTTAGCTAAACACTACCAGCGCGTCATGCAGGAGATACTCAATTATGCTTTACCAGCATTCTGAATTATTCACTCAACACCCGCTGCAATTAAACAGCGGGTGTTTTTTACAATGAACTATCTTCCTGGGGGGGTGACATACAAGCTGAAATCCTTACTGGATAATAATTTCAGCCCATAAGTTCCAAAAATATACATTCTGTTTTGGGCGCTCCTTTGGACGTAGTTATAAGGGTTTGAGCTTGCCATTAAGCGATGCAGCTTCGGAACAGGGGAGGCAGCGCGGTCTTGGGGGTTCCCCCCATGAGCGACTGCCGTGGTTTCCCCCACTCGCGCTTTGCATCAAGACAATGACTTGAGGGTTAATTTCCGACTGTATCTTCCATGAGCCCATTGGCATCAAAGCCTTATAGAGTAAGCTTTTTGGGGCTCATGTCACCCCCTCAGCTATCTTCAGAAGGCTTTTGCTTATATACTTTTTTAATTAATTTTTTCAAATCATCCCTATCAAAAAGCTCAATTTCAGTCTTAGCTGCCAGTTTTTTGGCATTTTCTGTAAACTTACTATTAGTGATAACTAGTCCCAAGTTCGCCTGATAATAGCCAATTGCCCCCGTTACTTCCTGAACGGCCTTAATCCCTACGGTACTTTGTTGTCTCTTGGCTTGAACAACAGTCTTTATCTCCCCTTTTTCAATGACCAGATCCGCTCCATAATCCGCACTTGCTGGAGTCAGCCTCACTTGGTAGCCCAGTTCCTTAAATAATTTAGCCATAAATTTTTTAAACTCCCTCCCCTTCATTTTATCAATTATATCTAAGTGTTCATCAATATCCTCTATAGATTCAATATCTAAGTGTTCATCAATATCCTGTTTCGATTCACGCCTATCATCAACCAAAGATTTACCATTATTTACTTCTGCTTTGAGTTTGCGTTTCCAATCAACTTTATATTTCTTTATTCCTAAATTATCAAAAGATGATGAATTCGATGCCCGCCTATCCTCAACCGAAGATTTACCATTATTCACTTCTTCTTTGAGTTTGCGTTTCAAATCACGAGAAACCATTAACCGTTCAATCTCTTTACAGAGAGATGCTTTAGATTCTCCTTCTTGTTGGCGCTCTTTATATATTCCAACCAGTAATGCTTCAAGTCCGAATTTCGATAAGCCATCAGCAGCTATTCCCACCACCCCAAGAAAAGCAATGCCTCCGATCATTCCGAATGGACCTAACATTGCCAAAGCCGCTGTGATCGCTGCTGCTCCAGTAAATCCCGTTGTTGCCATAGCAATTAGAAGTATCACACCAGGTAAGCCTAGTGCAGCAAACTTTCTAACCACTTCATCCATATCACTATTCCTCAATATTGTTAGCTTAGAGAATTGCTCTAATTGTCACCAGTATTCCCTCCAAACTGAGTAACGACATCAGTGGAAATAGGGGATTATTGAATTAACGACGAAGCAAGCTAATAACAGGTTTACACCAACCACTTTACGTTGTCTACTTATGGTTAGCGTGAATAAAGTCAAAGCTTACTGCTGACAACCTATGGGAATCCTGCTTGATGAGTGCGCCCCACGACTAAGTTAAAATAGAGGCGTAAAGCTGAAACAAGATCATTCCAATGACAGTCCGACAACCTCGATACAGCAAAGAAGAATTTGCTCGACGTGGTGATGAAATCTACGAAACTCAGGTGCGTCCAAAGGTCGAAGCAGGGAATCACGGCAAGATTGTTGCCATTGATATTGAAACAGGCGATTTTGAGGTTGACCCAAGGGAAATAGCCGCTTGCGATCGCCTCGAAGCCCGTAACCCAGATGCTCAGAGGATATCTGAAAAGTTTTTTGATACTGAATTTTGCCCCCCTAGCCCCCCAATTCTGGGGGGAACAAGAATCAATTTGCTGGTAGAAGTCCCCCAAAATTGGGGGACCAACGGGGGCTTGGATGTAGCAAATGAGACTTTTCAGACAACCTCTCAAATCTGGATAGTCCGGATTGGTTCACGCTATGTTCGTCGGTTCGGTGGACGTGGAAAAAGAACGGGATGATTAGAGGAAATGTTAATGCAGACTTTGAACCCATTATTCCCATTTCAATTTATGGCTTGAATGGTAAAATTTACACTCAAGCGGCAATCATAGATACAGGGTTTAATGGTTGGCTTTCACTGTCTCCAGATTTGATTACTCAGTTAAATCTGAGATGGAAAAGGCGAGGACGCGCTCTTCTTGGGGATGGTAGTGAATGTATTTTTAATGTGTATGAGGTAGTTATCCTATGGGACGGATTCTCTCTAACAATTCCCATCGATGAAGCTGATTCAGAACCACTTGTTGGAATGTCATTGATGGAAGCGATGCAGCGCGGTCTTGGGGGTTACCCCCATGAGCGACTGCATCAAGACAGGCTATCAACTCATGATTCAAGTCTTTGAAGGAGGCAACGTAGAACTCCACAAAGTCAATGCACTCTAACTAATCACTACATCTTTCGCACTATCTCCCGTTCTTTGTAATTATCTATTAATTATCTAGGGATGATGGTCAATAGTAAATCGTCAATTCTAATTAGATTCAGTATCTAGGAATAAGGGGAAATCGTCCTCCCTACTCCCTACTCCCTACTCCCTACTCCCTACTCCCTGCTCCCTACTCCCTACTCCCTGTTCCCTTTGCTATATATGATCTAATTACTCATAACTAGCAACATCAAGTATTCTATTAAGAGCAACGCTTTCATCTGAAATGTATTCCTGAGAAAAATGGTAATAACTGTTAGGCTCATTATCAGGAATCACGCCATTAACCACCAAGCCCAGAACAGTCTGACCAGACTGCTCCAAAAGGCGAAAGCAGCACTACCAGAATCTACCACTCCAGGTCGGGAAACTAACAGCACACCATCGGTCATTTTTCCTAAGATAGGAGCATCAGCAGCAACGTTTAAAGAAGGGGTATCAATAATCACAAAGTCGTAACGACTAGCAACATGGTTAATCAATGAAGCCATGCGCTGGGAATCCAGAAGCACTGCTGGATTAGGAGGTACTACTCCAGAGGTCAGGACATCCAGAGTCTCGATTACTGGTTTAATGGCATCCCCCAAGTTAACCTGATTCACAAGCATATTGCTCAAGCCCACTTCATTGGACAAATCCCAGATCCGATGTTGAACAGGCTTATGGAGATCAGCATCGATTAGCAATACCTTACTTCCTCGCTGAGCAATCACTGCTGCTAAATTAGCAGACACCGTTGACTTACCTTCTTGAGGTAAGGAACTAGTCACAGTCACCGCCTTGAGGGCTTTATCTGAACTCAAAAACTTGAGATTTGCTTGCAGCATCCGATAGGATTCACTGATGGGAGACCGAGGCGTATTCCGAACAATAACTTGGGGGGTAAATGGATCTAAAACTTCCTGTGATGGATTTAATAATTGAGTTTTACTAAAGTGGGGAATCACACCCAGCAAGGTAAATTTAAATAATTGCTTAACGTCTTTGGCGTTGCTGAATTAAGGAATGAATTCGCGATCATCTGGTGAAAGTTAAAGCCCCCTAAATCCCCCAACTTTGCGGTGCGACCCAAGGGCGATTTACTCGCCCTAGGAGGCGCGCACCGGAAGGGACTTTGAAGGTCTTATTCCCCCCAGAATTGGGGGGTTAGGGGGGCAAAACCATACCCAGAATAAGCAACGCCACGTCTTTAATGGTTTTCAGAGATTTATCTCTTGTTTCTAAAATCTAAATAATTGCTGCGGTCGCAAACAGTCCCTGAAAGCAAGCAGCAATATAGGCTATTTTAGCAGAATAAATCGGAATCATCGGCACCTGAGCCCCTGCAATAATGCGGGCATTACCCATGTTTTGATTTTCCGCTACCTGAATTTCTCCAAGCTTATTTAGCAACAGAGAATAGGTGGATTGGGACACATCAAGTTGCCGTTCTAACTCGCGCTGCTGTTGTTCCAGTCTAGGGAGATCGTTAAGTCTTTTTCGGTAAGCGGTTTGGGCATTGACTAAGGCTTTTGTCTGATTAGCCAAACCTAAACGAGCTGCTTCTAATTCTACTAGCTCTTTAGTAAGCATTCAGCCGTCAGCCGTCAGCCGTGAGCTAAAGGCTCAAGCTGCTTGAGGTGCTTTTTGGCACAGGCTTTGGCCTTGGCCTTTTGGCCTTTTGGCCACGCTACGCGAACGGCCACGCGTGCGCGTTTGGCCACGCTGTGCGAACGACGCTGGGACTTCACTCAGCATTATTCCAATGCTTACTTGTTGTCTTGATGCAATAGCGAGTGGGGGAAACCCCCAAGACCGCGCTGCATCGCTTATTCAAAAGCTGAGAGCTGAGAGCTGAGAGCTGAGAGCTGAGAGCTGAGAGCTGAGAGCTGAGAGCTGAATACTTACGCTCTTTAGTCAGGTCTTGTTGTAACTCTCCTAGTTTAAAAAGCTGGCTAGCAGGTTTCGGCTTAGCATTAGAAACCTGTTTTACTCGCTGGTTTAGGATACCTTTTAGGCTGGCTACCTTACTTTCTAACTTAGCAATTGTGGGATGGGTGGATTGGAAACGGTTACGCTCTAGGGCCAGTTCGACTTCCACTTGGCGCAATTCTTGGAGTGCCTCCTGCACCTCAGGAGACTGTTTAAGAGCTGTAAGAGCTACAGCTTGTTTGGAGTTCATGCCCAATCGTTTTTGGAGCGATTCGTACTGGGCATTGACATCAGCCATTTTAGACTGATTTTGAGCAATTTCCTTTTGCAAATCTGTCAGGACTTCGATAGCTGAGCGAGCTTCTGCGTCTAAAGATATCACTTGATTTTCTTGTTTGAACTGACGCAAAGCTGCTTCTGTTTTACTAACAGTAGCTTCTGCTTGAGGTAACTGTTTCTCAATAAACTTCCGAGCAGCTACAGCTTCAGCCCGTTGAAAATCTAAGTGATTTTCTAAATAGATAGTCATTAGTTGATTAACAACTGCTGCTGCTTCTTTAGGGTCTTGAGATTGGTAAGATACTTCCAGAAGATCAGTTTTCCGAATATTGGTAACACTGACATTGTGCAAAAAGTCTTTAATTGCTAAAGGTTGCCCCTGATTATCTTTAAGATTTAGTGCGGTGATTGTCTTTTGAGCCAGAGGCTCAGACATCATGATGTTGGCTTCTGTATCTAGAGGATTACTTTGGTCTACCAGAGGTTGTAAAATACCGATTTCTTTACCTACCTCGGTAACTGAAGACGTGGTATTAAGCCGCTTAAATAACAGCAATCCTTGGGCTACATATACCGGCTTTTGCAATGATGCCACCAGAGACATAATCACAGAAACTGATACAAAAATACCGGAAGCTGGTAGCCAACGTCGCTTCAGGATCCACCAATATTGTTCAAACCTTGAGGATTCAGGAGATTCCATAAATAGCTCAAGAAAAAATTGTTTAAGTACCTGATGCTTATTTAGGGATATCCTAGCCCAACCAATAGTCTCAATTGTGCCAATACGCCAATTTGAGTACTGTTTGTTGAAGGTTGGCTGGTTGAAGGTTGAAGGTTGAAGGTTGAAGGTTGAATGTTGAAGGTTGAAGGTTTAATCGGGTTAATCGAGTTAAAGGTTGAACGCGATCGCGTGGCCTTTTGGCCAAGGTTGAAGGTTGAAGGGTTAATCGGCTTGATGGTTGGCTGGTTGAAGGGTTAATCGGCTTGATGGTTGGCTGGTTGAAGGGTTAATTGGGTTGGCTGGTTGAAGGGTTAATTGGGTTGATGCTTGAATGTTGGCTGTTCGCTGTCAACTTTAAACCTACCCTACTTCAGAGGCCAAAGGCAAACAACCACATAACCTACCCTACACCGAACGCCAAAGGCGAACAACTAAATAACCTTGGCCAATAGGCCATGCGATCGCGTTCAACCAGCCAACCTTGGCCAAAAGGCCACGCGATCGCGTTCAACCAGCCAACCTTGGCCAAAAGGCCACGCGATCGCGTTCAACCAGCCAACCTTGGCCAAAAGGCCACGCGATCGCGTTCAACCAGCCAACCTTCAACCAAATAACCTTCAACCTTCAACCAAATAACCTTCAACCAAATAACCTTCAACCTTCAACCAAATAACCTTCAACCTTCAACCAGCTAACCTTCAACCTTCAACCTTCAACCTTCAACCCGATTAACCCGATTAAACCTTCAACAAACTGTAATAGTATTTCCAATAGGCTGAAAAATTGCCGGATTTGACGAGATTCTTACCATAGCACCTGTTTGTATGTCCCAGCACTATTACATTTCTCCCCGGTTTATCGATAAACTGGCAGTTCACATCACTAAAAACTTCCTTGACATACCCCATGTCCGTGTGCCTCTAATTTTGGGAATTCATGGACGGAAGGGGGAGGGTAAGTCCTTTCAGTGTGAGCTTGTGTTCGAGCGCATGGGAATTGAAGCGGTTCATATGTCTTCTGGTGAGCTAGAAAGCCCAGATGCTGGGGATCCAGCCCGTCTGATCCGCTTGCGCTACCGAGAAACGGCTGAAATGATCCGAGTCAAGGGTAAGATGTGTGTGCTGATGATTAATGACTTGGATGCTGGGGCGGGACGGTTCGATGAACGCACCCAATATACGGTAAATACCCAGCTGGTGCATGGGACTTTGATGAACATTGCTGATAATCCTACCAATGTCCAACTTCCAGGGAGTTATGACTCACAACCGATCCACCGAGTACCGATTATTGTCACTGGTAATGATTTTTCTACTCTGTATGCGCCCTTGACTCGGGATGGTCGGATGAGCAAATTCTACTGGGAGCCCAACCGAGAAGACCGGATTGGTATTGTTAGTGGTATCTTTCACGGAGATGGACTCTCTAGCGGGGAGATTGAACAACTGATTGATACCTTCGACAATCAAGCGATTGATTTCTTCAGTGCTTTGCGATCGCGTATTTACGATGAACAAATCCGTAAGTTTATTTATGATATTGGTATAGACCGAGTTTCTTCTCGTGTAGTCAACAGTAAGCAAGGACCGCCCAAATTTGAAACACCAAACTTTAGCATCTCCCGCTTAATTGAGTTTGGAGAACTGATTAAAGCTGAACAACAACGGTTGGAGCTCAGCGGACTAGCTAGGGAGTACAATCAAGTCCCGTCCCTGACGAGCCCAGCAAGTAATACAAATACTAATACAAATAGTAATTCTCATATCCCAACCCCTGACCAACCTCAAGCAAACCACAAGGCACCTCTATCCAATCCAGTCATCAGTGAGTCAACTAGCCCTAAGGTCGCCAACGGGTTAAATCAATGTCAGATAGGACAGCACAACGGTAGCAAAAAGCCCTTAGATCTAGGATTAGATCTAGAAACCCAAGAGCAGATTGGAGAGCTTTTGGCTCAAGGTTACCGCCTGACCCTAGAATACGGCAATGAGCGTCGCGTTAAGAATAATGCTTGGAAAAGTGGGAATCCATTACCAGAAAACAATGTATCGGAAGCGATCGCAGCTTTGACAGAACGCTTAGGGGAGCATAAGGGTGAGTATGTGCGCCTAATTGGTATCGACACCAAAGCCAAGCGGCGGGTTATCGAAAAGATTATCCAACGTCCTTGATATCTTTACGTAAGCATTCAGCTATCAGCTATCAGCTATCAGCTGATGGGTAAATCCCTAGACTTTCAATTCTCATTAATCTGGAACTATAGCAATTCTATATCCCATAAGGTACAAATTGATCCCCCTAAATCCCCCTTAATAAGGGCGACTTTGAGGTTGATAATTCTACCTCATAACTGCGATAAACGCTATATTAAATTCTCCCTTTTGAAGTTTATTTTCAGCTGACGGCTGACAGCTGACGGCTGACAGCTGACGGCTGACAGCTGACGGCTGACAGCTGACATCTTTACAATTAACCAATCCACAATTTTAACATGACTAATGACAATAACTTGATTTACTCCTACCCACCCCTAAAAGCTGGAACTTTACTCAAACGCTACAAACGCTTTCTTGCGGATATTGAACTGCCATCAGGGGAAATTATTACTGCTCACTGCGCCAACACTGGCCCAATGATCGGAGTATCAACCATTGGCTCTGCTGTACAAGTGTCCCATAGTGATAACCCGAAGCGGAAGTTACCATACACTTGGGAAATGATTCAGGTCAAGGACAATGAACCAACTTGGGTAGGGGTTAATACGGCTTTACCTAATCGAGTGATTAAGTTAGCGTTGGAACAAAAAGTGATTCCCGAATTAGCCGACAGCTACAGCGAAATCCGCCCTGAGGTGCGTTACGGAAAAGAAAGGAAAAGCCGCGTAGATTTTTTACTGACTGGCTCAGATCGTCCGATTTATTTAGAAGTTAAAAGTGCTACCTTAGCTGAAGAGAATCGTGCTTTATTTCCTGATACAGTTACTACTCGTGGACAAAAACATTTGCAAGAACTGATGGCAGTACTTCCCGAAGCACGAGCGGTGATGCTTTATTTTATTAATCGTGCTGATTGTTTGCACTTTTATCCTGGTGATAACTATGACCCAGACTATGGTAAACTCTTAAGGGAAGCAGTTAGCAAGGGTTTGGAAGTGTTGCCTTGTCGCTTTGAAATTACCCCGTCAGGAGTTCGCTATTTGGGGTTAGCAACCTTTGAGTGTTGAGGGTGTTAGTAGGTTATATATAATTTGGAGTTGTTAATAAAATCCCTTAGGGAAAGGCAAGAGGCAAGAGGCAATAGGCAATAGGCAATAGTGAAAAAATCTTGTGTACCTCATAGCTATTAGAAACGCTATAGAGGTGCGCTTGACCTTGGCGAATTAAATTCGCCAAGGTCAAGCGCACCTGTTGCTTTTGGGGCGACAACTCGCCCAAAAAGCAACAGGTGCGCTTGACCTTGGA
>NZ_JAAHIE010000281.1:0-9389 GCF_010671945.1 Moorena sp. SIO4E2 | reverse complement strand
CAGATAAAGTGCTCTTTTGTATTTTAGTGATTGGATTGATTGGGTTGATGCTGGATTTTGCGTTTAGGTGGCTTTTTCGATTAACTGTTCCTTGGTCGGAGCAATTTGTTGAGCGTTAAAGGTTTAATAAGGTTGAAGGTTGAAGAAGGTTGAAGGTTGAAGGTTGAAGGTTTAATAAGGTTGAACGTTGAAGGTTGAAGGTTTAATAAGGTGGAAGGTTAAATAAGGTTGAAGGTTGAAGGTTGAAGAAGGTTGTTCGCGTAGCGTGGCCTTTTGGCCAAGGTTTAATAAGTTTGAACGTTGTTCGCGTAGCGTGGCCTTTTGGCCAAGGGTAAGCATTCAGTTGATAGCTTCAGATATTTTCCCGATTCCCGATTCCCGATTCCCGATTCCCGATTCCCGATTCCCGATTCCCGATTCCCGATTCCCGATTCCCGATTCCCGATTCCCGATTCCCGATTCCCACACTTCCCCTTCTTTTTTATAAATATGATATGCACCCTTTTAAAATGACCAATGATTACAATTTGCCTAAGCTACAGGTGTGCAATCTTTCCAAAAGTTTTCGCCACCGACGGGAAGAATTGGTAGTGCTAAAGGATATTAATCTGGATCTTGAAGCCAATGAATTTGTGTGTATAGTTGGACCGTCTGGCTGCGGCAAATCAACCTTGCTAAACATTATCGCTGGACTAATTCCTCCCTCTAAAGGACATGTAAAGGTAGATGGTGAGGTGGTTTTAGGTCCTGGTCGGGATCGGGGGATGATTTTCCAGAACTATACCCTATTTCCCTGGCTAACGATTGCTGATAATATCGGCTTTGGTCTGAGCTTACAACGATTGCCTAAGGGGGAATGCCAAGAACGGATTGCTTACTATTTGGATGTAATCGGTCTAACCCGCTTTGCTAATGCCTACCCCAAACAGCTGTCAGGGGGTATGAAACAGCGGGTTGCGATCGCACGAGCGTTGGCTAATGAACCGGAAGTGCTGTTGATGGATGAGCCTTTTGGAGCCTTAGATGCCCAAACTAAGGAGGAATTGCAGGAATTCTTTCTTGGACTTTGGCAGAAGACCCATATTACGGTTTTGATGATTACCCATGATGTGGAAGAAGCGGTGTTCTTATCCGAGCGTATCTATGTGATGGGAGCTGATCCAGGTTGTATCCAGGATAAGATTATGATTGATTTGCCCACTGTTCGTACTCTGGATACAAAGCTAACCCTGGAATTTGTGGAATTGAAACGGCAGGTAATTCAGGCTTTGCGCATTTGATCTAAGCCATCAGCCATCAGCTATCAGCTATCAGCCAACGGCTGATATCAAATCCGGTTAGTACAGACAGTAAAAAATATTTCTCTTCGTCTTACTCTACGGTTGTTTGACCCTAATCCTAATCCTTTTTTTGCTTTCCGGATTTGGTATGACAGCTGACGGCTGAATGCTTACAAAAAAACTAAAAATCCTCTCCCCTGCTCCCCTGCTCTGATAACAATAGAATTTAAATCAAGACCAGCTTACTCCCTGTTTCCTGTTCCCTGTTCCCTGTTCCCTGTTCCCTGTTCCCTGTTCCCTGTTCCCTGTTCCCTTGAAAAACTAAATAATAATCAACCTTTCCTTTTGATCAGCACAGTTTCAACTAGAGTCAGGGATAGACATACTGCAATCATTAGCCGAATCCCATCCTGTACTGCGATTACTAAATAAGTAGCCATGTCTTCCTGTAGTGCTGCTGATTGATAATCTACTTTAATCAACGTTTGCTCAAACCAATTTAGAGAAGTTGGTTCTTGATGATACAGAGGGTAAGCCAAAATATCTAATAACACTACCACAAGCAATCCTGCAGTTCCTCCAATTAATAATCTTCGCAATAACCTTTGTAATAACCTTTTCCCAAATGACATGATATCTACTCCTGATGCTCCCATCTTACCTTAGTTTTTTTTAGCCAATACCTATTACCAAAAGGTATTGGTAGAAAGTTGTAAGGGCGCACAGCTATACACCCTTACTAAATTTTGACCTTTTGACTGACGAATAATCACACCCTGCAGACACAAAAATACTGACAAAACCCCTTAACGACTTAAGGCTCCATGGAGTAATCCACCAGCACCTCCACCGACAATCGGACGCCAAACTGACTTTGGATCAATGCCTCGTCGATAGCCTTGTATCCATGGTTGAGCCAATTTTATCGGTTTCCAAATGGTAGAAACTGGACTAATAATTCCTGTAACTGCACCTCCTGCTGCTGCTTGGAAAACACCATCACCTAGGGGTTTACTAGTAATAGCGTTGGATGCGACCTGAAACGCTGCTCCTGATGCAGCACCAATTCCAGCTGATGCGAGCAGTGGAACAATTGCTCCTTTAATCTGGTCTGTCTCGGTTGTTGTTTGTTCCGTAAACTCTAAATCTTCAATTTTCATTTTTATGTCTGCTTAAGGTGTTTTATTATTATTACTATTACTTCCAAAAATGTTTCGCCAGTTTGGCGTTGAAAATTGTATATAGTAAAGGGAATAGGGAACAGGGATTAGGGAGTAGGGAGTAGGGAGTAGGGAGTAGGGAGTAGGGAGTAGGGAGCAGGGAGTTGAAGGTTGTTGGCGTAGCGTGGCCGAAAGGCCAAGGTTGAAGGTTATTTTATTTAAAGTTTAAAATTTAAAGTTGAAGGTTGACAATTAACTGTTAACTGTCAACCTTCAACTGTTATGATTTTTGCTTAAATTAAGGAAAATCCAAGACTAATAATTAGTCTTGGGGAATCGATAGTAGAAGGTTAAGCGATCGCATTGTAAGCATTCAGCATTAAGCATTCAGCATTAAGCATTCAGCATTAAGCATTCAACTTTCAACTTTCAACTTTCAACTTTCAACTTTTAACTTTCAACTTATGGGCTACCCACGCTACTTGAGTGGCCATTGGCCAAGGGCTGACCACTGACCACTGACCACTGACTACTGACCACTGACGGCTGTTCGCGTAGCGTGAGCTTTTAGCTCACGGCTGAATGCTTAAATCGCATTCACAAAATTATGATAAGCGGTCTCAACCTTCTGGGCTTGGGAGGCTACATCAGCCTCTAACTGGTTCAAGCGAGCTAATTCTTGCTCCCGATTAATTTCACGAGATTCTTTTTGCTTAATTAAATTATCTAATTCAGCTTTGCGAGCTTTAATATCATCATCCATCCGCTCAGTTACTTCCTGCTCATACATATCAAAACATTCTTTGATAGCATCATAAATCGGTTGCCATTGCTCTTGTGCTACCTCAGGCAAATATTTCACCAACTCTTTTCTAGCTGCTTTCACCAATTCCTTACGAGCTTGATCGGCTTGCACGACTCCAACTCCTAATCCTAACAACGCTAGACCCACTGGTCCGAGAGCAATCCCAGAAACAGTGGTAATGATGGCACCAATTCCCATAACTGTGATGAAATTCAGTACAATATTTTTCCAATAGAAACCAGCTCCAGCCATGGCGACTCCTGCTATATTACCCCTAGCTAAGGAAAATAATCCTGCTGCCCATTTTGCCCAAGCGGGAGCGTTATCTTCTGTGGTGTAGCTGCTGACAGGTCTTACGGTTTGTCCGGTTAATTTTTGATTAATTTTATCCGTGACTTTAGTATAAGAAGCACCGTAGGTGACTGCACTGCGAGATAGCTGAGCAAAGGCAGCATCCATCTCTTTTTCAGCGGTCTTACTCCACTCTGACAATTTATCATTAATATACCGTTCAAATCCTTGTCTCAACTCTGATTCAAAGGCTTCTCGTTTCCCTGTACTCAAGAAATCCATAAATCTTAGTTCAGGTTGATAGTGTAAAAAATCTGACTCAAAGGTATTTCCTAAATTTAAAACATAGGTACGAAAGGAATCTGCGATCGCTTTCGCTTTATTATCACGAACTGTTTTAATTTCATCCTTGAATTGCTCACCAATATCCTTGAGTTTATTAAATTCTGGTTCAACGGAACTAATCCGTTCCTTCAATTCATTTAAATCTTGCTCTAGCAAGGGGATGCGACGTTCAATAGCTTCATGAACATGGTTACTCCCTTGACGGGCTAAGGGTGCATCTCATATTTGTAAAAAAGATCGGAAGTGTGGGGCCCGGGCGCGGGGCGGGGGCGCGGGGAGTGTGGGAATTTTCTCCCGAATTTTTGCCTAATTGCAAAACTGAGATGCACCCATAGAGAAGAGGAGAGAAGAGGAGAGAAGAGGAGAGAAGAGGAGAGAGGGGGAGTTTTTTTGTATTTAGAGATTTGGTCAGAAAGCATCGAAGGGAAATGGGTAAATGGGGAGATGGGTCGAATTATATCGGCAATTAAAGTATAAGATAATACATATTTTGAGGGATTTAAACGGAAATGAAAGTACGTACTCGCCCCAAAGTAAAAAACCTACCCAAGTGAGGTAGGGAGTAGGGAGTAGGGAGTAGGGAACAAAAATTATCACAATTAATTAATTTAGCATTCCTATATATTTTACCAACTATTTATTGTAAAAATTAATTATAATACTATTTATTTAGTTGATGTTGAACTATTTTGGTATTGGCAATTTATAAATTTAACCTTATTGCCTTTGGCTTTTGTAATTCATTCATCATCTTTCCAAAAAATTTCGTACCCTAACCAGGCAATTCCTCCAACTATCATGACTAGAGCAAGCCAATAAGCGACTCTAATGGTTACAACAACAGCAATGACAACGGCTAAGAATTTACCGAATCTAGCTAGCTTTCTGCCCCACTTTTTTAGTTTACCTTCATTTTTTTGATGCTTATGGGTTTGATTAAATTGTAGTTCTTCTTGATAAATGTCCGTTTCAATTTCCCGGAGTCTAAGGTCTCGCTCCCGTTGCTGGAGTTCTCGTTCTCGAAGCTCAAGGTCTTTAGCTTTTTCTTCTTTGGAATTCATCGGTTTTTCCTTAGTTGACTGCAAATTTACTGGTTGACTGACAAATCTAGTCTGATGCTTCTTTAATGGCTTGACAGTAGCCACAGGGGTACCTTTATGATTAGTCTTTAGCTACTATAGCAATTCTAAATTGAGTCAATATAGCTCATAAGTATGATCAAGGCTATAGTTGTTACTATAGCGCTACGCGCAAGTCAGAAGTCAGAAGTCATTTGTCAGAAGTCAGAAGTAACCTATGACTAAGTTTCAGAGTTTAAAAATGTCACACATCTGAATGCATAGTGCTATAAAACCTCCTTTCAATATAGTGCTGAGTAAGACTTGTCACTATTCACAACTAGAGAGGTTACAGTTGATAGGTTACAGTTATAGAGTTCCCGGACAATCTGGTCTGATTAACAGCAGGAGGTCTAATCTCCTCAGGACATACTTAGGATTGCTTGAATCACATGGAAACTGAACCATTACAGGCCAATACAACACCCTTTTTCCATGTGTCCGTATTGAGTCAGGAATTAATTGAGGGACTAGCTATCTGCCCTGGTGGTCATTACTTAGATGCCACTGTGGGTGGTGGTGGACACACTGAGTTAATTTTAGCAGCAGCACCGGATGTGGAAGTTACAGCTATTGACCGGGATGCTAATGCGATCGCAGCCGCCAAGACCAGGTTAGCCAGTTATAACGGAAGAGTTAATTTCTGGCAGGGAAATTTTGCCGAATATCAGCCTAATGATAGGGTATTTGATGGTATTATTGCGGATTTAGGCGTCAGTTCAGCTCAGCTAGATTTACCAGAGCGAGGCTTTAGTTTTCGCCATGCTGCTCAGTTAGATATGCGGATGGACCAGAGCCAGTCTCTGACGGCAAAGGATATTATTAATAATTGGGGTGAGGTACGGTTAGCGGATGTTTTTTATAAGTATGGGGAAGAACGGTTATCCCGGCGGATGGCACGGCGGATTGTGGAGAAGCGTCCGTTTCAGACAACCACTGAATTAGCCAATGCGATCGCATCTTGTGTTCCCCCGAAATACCGCTATGGCAGGATTCACCCAGCGACTCGGGTGTTTCAAGCCCTACGGATTGTGGTCAACCAGGAACTTGAGAGCCTCGAAAGCTTTCTCGACATTGCCCCCCATTGGCTGAAACCAGGGGGAAGACTTGGAATTATCAGTTTTCACAGTTTGGAAGACCGGATTGTTAAGCACAAATTCCGGGAGTTGTCAACTAATTGCTCACTATTGCGGGTGCTAACTAAAAAGCCAACTGTAGCACAAGCTGAAGAAATCCAGCATAACCCTCGTGCTCGCTCCGCTAAACTCAGATTCGCAGAGCGACGGGAGTTGAGCACTCAAGACTGACAAGTCTAAGCTATGGATTCACTTCTCGACACTAAACGAATTGGCATGCGATCGCGGGGAAATACTGTCAAATACTGATTAACATCTTCTAGAGAATCTCGGCCATTGACGAGTTCCCAGTTAAAATGACGCAGGAGTAAAGACAACATCACCGTTGCTTCTAAAAGTGCTAGAGGTGCGCCTACACAAAAATGAGATCCTCGGGAAAATCCAAACAGGAGGGGGAGTGGCTGTTGGTCAGTTTCCTTTTGCAGCCATCGTTCTGGACGAAATTCTTCCGGTTTTGGAAACATCTCAGGATCCTGTCCCGCAGCCCAGAAAAAAGGTTCGACGCTTACATTTTTCGGCATCTTGACCCCATCCAGTTCTGTCTCTTGGGTCGTGACTAGGGGGATTCCGGTGGCCACTGGGTGGAGTCGTAAGGTTTCCTTGACCACAGCTTCTATATAGTCTAAATGTTTCAAAGTAGAAAGATTTAGCTCCCCTTCCTTCTCCCAGGCTTGATCCACAGCCTGTTGTGCGGCCTGAAAGACTCCAGGATTAAGCCCCAACTCCCCGACTGCAAAGGACATAGTATGAGCCGTAGTGTCATGACCTGCAAAGATAAAGGCTCGGGTCTCGGCCATTAGGGAGTCTTGGTCATGCTGGGGGTTTTTAGCAAATTGAACCAACATCGAATCCCGAAATGACGAACTGACTGATGGGGATTCGGCCTCAGAAGCCCTGGCCACTTGCAACGCCATCGCGACCCGAGGTTTTAAATTCTGTTGTAAATAATCTTGAGCCTGTCGGTATTCTCGCCCTTCTGACGTAGGGAGAAACTTAAACCATCGACTGCGACCTGCGGTCTGCAAAAGTACATGTTTTTCGAGAAGTGCAAGAGCTGCATACAGGCGGTTGGCATCGAAGGAGGGTTCCCCTGCAAAGTTTGAGGTTTTATCAAAGGTAACACCTAGGAAAAAGTAGGCAATGATATTCATGGTCAAGTCCACAAATAAGGGATCAACTTGAACCTCTTTGCCTGTTTGAGCCGAGCTTTGAAGTTGTGTGATGACTTGCTGACACCCCTGACGGATGAGATCGAACTTTTGAGTGAATCGACTGGCTCGGAAAGCTGGTGCTGCGGTTTGGCGACGCCACTTCCAAGCTTCACCAACCTGGTTTCCGATATGTACGCCAAACACATCTTTGTAGGCGTGATAAAAGGATGGACTGCGGGTAAATATCCCCTTAGTTTGCCCCTCTGTCAAAATGCTTTCAATCAGTTGGGGCTTTGCCACCATCACCATCGGTCTGGTGAAGATCCGTAGCAAAATCATGGAGCCGTATTGCTGCATCCATCGAAAGATTCTCAGAGAATAGGTTCCTTGTTTTGCAGCGGCAAGAAGTTCCATGGCGTTACCTGTGAGCCATTTCCCCTTGGGTGATGGCAGAGCATATATCGAGCTCAAAGCTAGCTGGCGTTGTTGCCAACGCCACAGGAGAAGGCTGATCCCTGTTCCTACAAGGAAAGCTAAAATTGTCCATGAATGCTCGAACATGCTCAAGGTTCTCCTGACTTTTACACTGCTAGCTAAATTCTACTACCGAGTTAAAGCCCTGATATTCACACAACCACTGAGTTAGGGAATACGATTGGCCTTGGCCTTTGGGCCACGCTACGCGATGAAGCGTTTCGGCAAAGCCGACGCTACGCGAACGCAAAGCGTGGCCAAAGGCCTCAGCTTCCGCTAAAAGCGAACGCATCTTATGTTCCCCCTAAATTTGGAAGACCGGATTGTTAAGCACCAATTCCGGTATTTGTCAAAAAATTGCTCACTATTGCGAGTGCTAACTAAAAAGCCAACTGTAGCACAAGCTGACGAAATCCAGTTTAACCCTCGTGCTCGTTCCGCAGCACTCAACACTGACCCACTTAGGGCTCTAATCTCGGGATGGGGCAGGTGCTAATAGTCCAGCCAAGGAACCCAAGGAACCCGTGCCAATCCCCACCAGGATATCAGGCACATCTTTACCCGCCACAGCTAGTCCGATGGCACCTGTAACAGTTACCAGCATGGTACCGCCCAAAGCAGTGACCACAATCCGGTAAATCCAACGGTCTGTTTCTAGAGGTGGACCAAGTCTACGGATAGTTTCCACTGGGTCTCTTTTGATTTCTTCCGCAAGTTCTGGATCTTTAGATACCCGTTCTACTAGTTCATTCATGGATTTAACTGGTTTCATCATCGTGAGCTTTTTGTGAATCTAAAACTTAATACAGCTCGATTGGTTTCAATTCCTGATGTTTAGGGATTAGACTTAGCGGCAGTTGTGGGGAATCGGGAATCGGGAATCGGGAGTCGGGAATCGGGAATCGGGAATCGGGAATCGGGAATCGGGAATCGGGAGTCGGGGAAAGGCGTTGCTTAATAATGGAATGATTTTAAGAGTAGGTGCGCGCCTCCAAGGGCGCGAGCAATCCCTCGCGCCCTTGGGTCGCACCTGTAGAATGGGCATCTTGCTGTGGAATGGGCATCTTGCCGTGGAATGGGCATGTTTGCGTGGAACTGGCATCTTGGTAGAACTGGCATCTTGCCAGTTTCAATAAATTTTCGTGCGGGCAGGATGCCCACTCTACTCCTATTCATTCAAAAATTCAGCAACGCCGAATAATTGACGCAAACAGTATCATTAAAGCGACCTAGCTTTGTCACCCAATTACACCATTTGCCCACTCCCTCCAGTTAAACTACTACTGATAGCAACGCTGGTAATGGTGTTTAAAAATTAAACAGACAAAGGGATCCAGCCCTATCTAAGAAGCTAAATCATTCCCTCTTGCCTCTTGCCTCTTGGCTCTTGCCTACTCCCTATTCCCTATTCCCCTTTCCCTCCATGACTTACACCTATGATTTACTGGAAAACCTCTACAATGCCTTTGACCCCTCCCAACCGTTACCGGCAGGGGACCCGGTTTATGTCGATTGTCGGGAAGTGCGGGGGGATGGAGAGATCCAGGTGGATTTAGGGAAAGAGATGTTGCTTTCTAAGCGAGAGACCTATCATTTATATGGAGGTCATCGGGGGGCAGGAAAATCTAC
>NZ_JAAHIE010000280.1:0-9429 GCF_010671945.1 Moorena sp. SIO4E2 | reverse complement strand
GATGTAGTGAATTTAAAAGACACTTATCTAGATGTTAAGGCAGTATTAGAGGATGGAACGACTGTCATCATCGAGATGCAACTCTGGAATGTGGAAGCTTTCAAGAAGCGAGTGGTTTATAACTTGTGCAAAACCTATGGCAATCAACTGCAATTGGGACAGGGATATTTCGATCTAAATCCAGTCATTGCTTTAACCATCACGGATTTTAAGTTATTCCCCTCAACCGAGAAAGTAATTAGCTGTTTTTACTTTCAAGAGGAAGAAGACCACTTGCCTTATCAGGAGAACGAGTTAAAGCTGGTGTTTGTGGAACTTCCAAAATTTACTAAGCAACTGGAAGATTTAGAAAGTGTGATCGATAAGTGGATATATTTTATTAAAGAAGCGCCCAACTTAGAAATTATTCCTGACAACTTCAGGGAAATACCACAGCTGGAAAAAGCGTTAACTATAGCGAATCAAGCGGGGTTGAGTGTGTCAGAAGTGGAAAAACTCCGCAAACAGGAGATGGTCTTGGAAGACTCGCGAGGTGCATTGAGTTTCGCGAAAAGGCAAGGACGAGAAGAAGGGGAAAGCAATTTACTCTTGCGACTGCTTGAGAGCCGCTTTGGCAAACTAACGATTAATGCCATCGCATTAATCGAAGCCTTGACCAACGAAGATCTAAACCGTTTATCAGAAGCCATCTGGGATTTTCAGACCAGTGAGGACTTACTCAACTGGCTGCAAGAGCACTCTAATTAAAAGTCTCAATTTTTAATAAAATTAATCCTATGGTGGGCAGTGGTTGATAGCAATTGAAAAACTGATCATCTCGAAGCTAAGCACTGCCCACCCTACATCTACATCTACTGGGCTGGTGGGCAGTGCTCAATACCAATTCAAAACCTGATCTAGGCTAAGCTCAGCACTGCCCACCCTACATCTACATCTACTGGGCTGGTGGGCAGTGCTCAATACCAATTCAAAACCTGATCTAGGCTAAGCTCAGCACTGCCCACCCTACATCAACTACATTTATAACTTATTTAATCATTCTTGGAATGGTCAAATTCATAAACGTAAAACAGCCGACTTAACCTTTTAAATGAGTAGCCTATGGTTACTAAAAGAATTGCTCCCGCGATCCCTACCCAAAATCCAGTTGGAGGTATCACTTTAAAGGGAGATATAGTCACGGCATCTGCAGTCATTGCCATCTTAAATGCTACAGCTCGGGCATCCATAACTATTCCAATCAATAAACATAGCGCCGCCGCTCCATAACTGATTAGCGTAGCACGATTGATGTTGGTCAGAGCCTTTTGACAAACAACACAATCTTTAGTATGAGTTGACCACACATCGAAAAGCTGCTTTTTATCTAACTCAGCATTGGGAAGTTGGTCATTTATACCTGAATCCCAAGGGATTGTGCCTCCTGCTCTCTTTTTAAACCACTGACGAAAGGTGATTACCATTTTGTCTTGAGGATTCGGAGTATAAACTGCATCGAGCCAGTCTTGCTGTTGTCGTCGAGCCAAGATTTTTTCTTGGTAGTGAAGGAATACTAAGTCTTGATGCAAAAATACTGAAGCCAAGACATGACCCAACCAAATTGGCATTGGTAAGGCAAAAAATCCTAATCCTTCTGGTGTTTTTCCGGCTTCATTCTTGACCAAGACTTGACAACCAATATGACGACACCAGCCAGGACGAGTCGGAATGGCATATAAGGCTAAGATTAATTTTCCCCCATCGTTATAGCTGGTAACAATTCTCATATGACAGGGAGGTTGAAAGTCATGAACTGCTTCGGCTACTGTCTCAACGGTGGGGTTAATAGCAAAGGAAAATCCTTCTTGAGTGGATATCTCCCTAAGACAAGGCATATCATAATACTTGGCATCTTCATAACGACTACCCATAATACCGTGATGGGAAACCGGTACGTGAGCGGGATCAGCAACATTTTCCATGAAAAAGTCCCAGCCATAGGGCAAGTCGCGAATATTCCAAAATAGCTTAACTACTCGATCGGAATCTGATTCTAGCTCGGGAATTAAACGGGGTTTTCTCAACTGACTTTCCTGTTGAGCTTTGCTTCCCGATTCTGGCCATACCCACAGTAAACCTTGGTTTTGCTGAGTTGGATAGGCAACAGCACAGGATTTAGGATTCGAGCAGTTTTTAACTTCAGTCTCCTGGTCTTGGGATTGAGGAATACTGACACAATTTCCTTCAGCATCAAAACGCCAAGCGTGATAAGCACACAATAACGTTCCATCAGGCTCGACACGTCCTTCAGAAAGAGGAGCTAATCGATGGGGACAAAAATCTTCAAAACAACGCCATTGATCAGACCCATCCCGCCATAACACTAGCTCTTTACCGAGTAACTGTATTTTGTGAGGACGAGATGGCGCGAGGAATTCAACAACGGCTACTGGATACCACTGCTTTGTCCATTGGAATGTTTCTTCTTGTTTGAGGTGAACTTTTTTATTTGACTTATCAAGACTGTTGTTCAATTTAGTTGAATTGGCTTTAATAGTCATAAGCAAAGGGAACAGGGAATAGGGAATAGGGAATAGGGAATAGGGATGCGCTGCATCAAGACAGGGAATCAACCTCAAAGAAGACTGTACCTCATAAATGCGAGAAACACTACATACCAATTAAAAAGCTGACAATCTCGAAGGTAAGCACTGCCCACCCTACATCAAATGCTGCTATTGACTATTTTAGCTAAAATGGCTATATTAGACTTAATATCTAGTATTGTTACCTAAAAAGTCATGAAAACCCTTGGAGCATCTGAGGCAAAAAACCGTTTTGGTGAACTGTTGGATTTAGCTCGAAGAGAGCCAGTAAAAATTACTAAAAAAGGGCGTAATGTTGCTGTTGTTATTTCTATAGAAGAATTTGAAAGGTTCTTAGAGTTAGAAGAGGAACTTATAGCTATTAAAGCTAAACAAGCACAACAAGAAGGATTTATTGGGCTGTCAGAAAGTGAGGAGCTGTTGGAGGATATTATGAATGCTTAGGCTTAAAGGGAGCAGGGAGCAGGGAGCAGGGAGCAGGGAGAAGAAAATTGAAATTTAAGGTACTTCATCACGTATGATAAACGCGCTAAGTTACCAAGTTCAAGAATAAATTATAGAAATATTACTGATTGCTACCCCACCGCAGCACTCAAACGCGATCGCACTCAATTTTCAAGAACATAAATCCTAGGGTTGCCAGTGCTCGAAACCGATCGGATTAGCTTGTCATCGGGGGAAAACACGCGATCGCACTAAATTTTCAAGAAGATTAAGCGTAGGGTGGGCAGTGCTCGAAACCGATCAGATTAGCTTGTCATCGGGGGAAAACACTGCCCACCAAAAGTAAATTATTAGGAAAGAATAGTAGGGTGGGCAGTGCTCGAAACCGATTAGATTAGCTTGTCATCGGGGGAAAACACTGCCCACCAAAAGTAAATTATTAGGAAAGAGTCAAAAGCGATCGCACTGGTGGGCAGTGCTTGATCCCAATTAAAAAGCTGACCATCTCGACGCTAAGCACTGCCCACCCTACATCTACATCAACTCTCCCGACTCCCGACTCCCGACTCCCCACTCCCGGAATATATTAAAATCTGTAAAGAAACTGAAAGGATAAGGGAGAATGCGCTTAGCAATCGTTGGTGCGGGGCTCGCGGGCATGGCCACAGCAGTAGAATTAGTGGATGCTGGTCATGAGGTGGAAATTTTTGAATCCCGTCCCTTTGTGGGGGGAAAGGTGGGAAGCTGGGTAGATAAGGATGGCAATCACATCGAAATGGGGTTGCATGTCTTCTTTGGCTGCTATTACAACCTGTTTGAGCTGATGAAGAAGGTGGGAGCGTTCCAGTTTCTGCGGCTGAAGGAGCATACTCACACCTTTATTAATAATGATGGACGCAAGGGTGAGCTAGACTTTCGCTTCATTACTGGTGCTCCCTTTAATGGCCTAAAAGCTTTTTTTACCACCTCCCAACTCTCCCTCCAGGATAAGCTGCAAAACTCCATTGCTCTGGGGATTAGCCCTCTGGTGCGTGGCTTGATAGATTTCGATGGCGCAATGAAAACGATTCGTGACCTAGATGCGGTCAGTTTCGCTGATTGGTTTCGCGGTCATGGTGGTTCCGACGGTAGTTTAAAGCGGATGTGGAATCCCATTGCCTATGCTCTGGGTTTCATCGATACCGAGAATATTTCTGCCCGTTGTATGCTAACCATCTTCCAGTTATTTGCGGCTAGAACCGAGGCATCGGTACTACGAATGCTGGAAGGCTCTCCTCATGAGTACCTCCATAAACCAATTATTCAGTATTTAGAGGAAAGAGGAGCAAAAATCCACACTCGCCGCCAAGTCAGGGAAATTCTGTTTACCGAAACCCCAGAGGAAACCCGAGTGACTGGTTTAGTGATTGCCAAAGGGGAAACCGAAGAAACCATTACCGCTGATGCCTATGTCTGTGCCGTTGATGTGCCTGGTGTTAAACGACTGTTACCGAAATCATGGCGCAAGTGGTCCGATTTCGATAATATCTACAAGCTGGATACGGTACCAGTGGCCACGGTCCAACTACGATTTGATGGCTGGGTGACAGAGCTTCATGATGCTGAGAAACGCCAGCAACTCCAAGAAGCAGCAGGGATGGATAATCTACTGTATACTCCCGATGCTGACTTTTCCTGCTTTGCAGATTTAGCTCTCACTAGTCCTGGTGACTATTACAAAGCCGGTGAAGGGTCACTGATGCAGTTGGTACTAACCCCAGGAGACCCATTTATCCGACAAAGTAATGATGCGATCGCAAAACATGTGCTTCACCAAGTCCATAACTTGTTTCCCTCCTCACGAGACTTGACCATGACCTGGTATAGTGTCGTAAAACTCGCTCAGTCTCTATACCGGGAAGCCCCTGGCATGGACCCCTATCGCCCTAACCAAAAGACACCAATCCCTAATTTCTTCCTAGCCGGTAGCTATACCCAACAAGACTATATCGATAGTATGGAAGGAGCTACCCTATCCGGGCGTCGTGCTGCTAAGGCGATTGAGTCTTTTGTTAGTTGAAGAAGGGAATCGGGAATCGGGAATCGGGAATCGGGAATCGGGAACAGAATCGGGAATCGGGAATCAGAGGGGAGTTTGGCGAGATGGGCAGATGGGGAGACCCATGAGCAAGGGTTCTGGTTTCCAAGGGGCTTACAAGGTGGTGACACCGGTGACCCACACAGCTCTTCCTGATCAGGGATAACATCAAGACAATCATAAAAACTGTCTTTAACTATACCAACTTCATCTAAAACTACTTCTTCCCGATCTCCCCATCTCCCACACTCCCCGCGCCCCGCCTCACCCTCCCGATATAATCACTAAAACTTTACGAACCTAAAACATAGAAATAACAAGCGAGAGTTAGCCACTCAATAAATTAAGTGGGCGTGGAGCGTGCCGGGATTTATCCCGGCGAACGTGTTACAATGGAAGTGCGAGTAAGAACAAGGTTGGTTACGTTGATTTTTTGCGCTTTACGGTGAGATTCCGGCCAGGAAGAGACGGGGTGAATCCTACTCCTCAAGGAACAGGCAAGTAATGCAGCAAAAAGTAGTGATTTATTGCCCTGATTTGTTTGGTACAACCACTCCGAAAGCTGTTTAAATTAGAAGTAAATCCACAGGTTAACTTTTTTGGTTAATCCGTTCGCGTAGCGTGGCCAAAGGCCAGGGAGGTAGGGCAGTTTTGAGTCTGCCACAACGGTACAGACTAGACTCAATCTCTAGTCAGTATTGTAAGTATCGTGGAGCGCGGTTTTAACCCGCGTAACGACATCAACTTAGAATCCACGCGGTTTCAACCCGTGGAGAACTCAACCCATGTCTGATTGGCTCGAACATAGTGTACAAGTTGAAGTAGAAGTTCCCATTGAGTTAGCGTGGGAGCTTTGGTCTGATTTAGAGCAAATGCCGCGCTGGATGAAGTGGATTGACTCAGTGGAAGTCCTAAAAGAGGATCCTGATTTATCCCGGTGGAAACTTGCCAGTACAGGTTTTGAGTTTAGCTGGCTCTCTCGAATTCTGAAATTAGTCCCACACCAGATTATTCAGTGGGAATCAGTAGATGGTTTGCCCAATCGAGGTGCAGTGCGCTTCTACGACCGTAAGGATAGCAGTATCGTTAAGCTGACTATCGCTTACGGCATTCCCGGCATTCTTGGTCAGTTAATGGATAACTTATTTTTAGGTAACCTAGTTGAATCTACCATCCAGGAAGATTTAGAACGATTCCGGGATTATGCCTTGAAGGTGAAAGGGTAGGAGTGGGGAGTCGGGAATCGGGAGTCGGGAATCGGGAGCGGTGCGCTTGACCTAGGCGAATTTAATTACGGGTCAAGCGCACCGAGGGAGTGGGAAGATGGGGAGATAGGGAGTGTGGGAGATGGGGGGATGGGGAGATAGGGAGGTGTGGGGAGTGTGGGGAGATGGGGAGATGGGGATATTTTGATCAATAGTAATGATTAGGAGACAGCGTTTTTCAGAACTATCAGGTAAATAGAATTTTTTCTCTTTTCCCGATTCCCGATTCCCGATTCCCGATTCCCGATTCCCGATTCCCTAGAACTTAACAGTTGAACCTTAAACCTTCAAGTTTCCCCCGCATGGTAAGAACTACGAACCAAAGGACCGGAACGAACATGGGCAAACCCCATATCCCGTGCGATCGCACCTAGCTCATCAAACTCTTCCGGTGTCCAGTATTTTTGTACCGGTAGATGTTGGAGAGAGGGACGCATATATTGACCGAGGGTGATGCGATCGCATCCAATCTTACCTAAATCCGCCATGGCCTCAATCACCTCTGCTTTGGTTTCCCCATGGCCCAACATTAATCCGGATTTAGTGGGAATGGCGGGATTCAGTTGTTTGACAATGCTGAGCACATCTAGCGATCGCTGATATTGTGCTCCCCGGCGCACCTTGCCCTGTAAGCGCTGGACTGTTTCAATATTGTGGTTGTAACAGGCTGGCTTGGCCTCCACCACCGTTGCTATCCGTTGCTGTTGCAACTCTGCTGAGATTTGATCGTGATCACCTTTACCCCCCCAGAAATCTGCTGTTAGCACTTCTATCTCAGTACCTGGATTGAGTTGGCGGATCGCATCCATGGTAGCGACAAACCAACCGGCACCCTGGTCTGGCAAATCATCCCGAGCCACAGAGGTCAGCACCACATACCGCAAGCCCAATAACTGTACCGATTCCGCTACTTTCTGGGGCTCCTCTGGGTCTAGGGCCATGGGAGCATGACCTTTATCCACTTGACAAAATGCACAAGACCGTGTACATGTCGGTCCCATCAACAAAAATGTAGCGGTTTTCTGAGAATAGCACTCACCTCGGTTCGGGCAACGTCCCTCCTCACAAATGGTGTGAATCTGCCGTTGTTTAATAATCCGCTGCACCGTTGAGATGTCACTAGCATTACCAATCGGACGTCGCAACCAAGAGGGAAGTGCAGTAATTTCTGAACGCCATTGTTTTTGTGTAGTCATGGGGAATCGGGAGTCGGGAGTGGGGAATCGGGAATCGGGAATCGGGAATCGGGAGTGGGGAATCGGGAATCGGGAATCGGGAATCGGGAATCGGGAATCGGGAATCGGGAATCGGGAGTCGAATAGAATTGTAACAGGAGCAACGGGCAAGATGCCCGTTCCAGGTTAGATGGCTATTCTACCAAGATGGCTATTCCACAAAACTATTTCCATCAAACGAAGTCTACTATTCTTTAACTAGTCACACAAAGACTTGACTTCGCGGCAGTTGTCTGGAACAGGGGATCACCAGAACAGTAGACAAGAATTGATGCAAACACTATCATAAAACTACTTTTGCGCATAGGTCTACTATCTACTCCTCCCGATTCCCTCGGTGCGCTTGACCCGTAATTAAATTCGCCACGGGTCGCACCGCTCCCGATTCCCGATTCCCCACTCCGGAATTATGAGTTGTCTAGCAATGACCGAATTAGAGAACGTAGCATTCTTCCTAAAGCTTCACACTCACCTAAAATCGGATTAACCGCGACCGAGTTAGCCAGTTTAACTCTGACCGATAAGAAAAGATGGGTTTCCAATTCTTTGAGAGAGCCTTGAGCTATTCTAAGAAATTGAACATATTCTCCTCGATACTCCCGTCCATATCCCTCTGCAATATTAGCAGGAATTGATGCAGCTGCTCTCCTTATCTGTGCAGTCATCCCATACATTTCCTGTTTAGGGAATTCTCTGGTGATAACATAACAACTCTCCGCTACATCCATTCCCTTTTGCCAAACTCGCAAATCTTGATAAGACTGAATTTGACTATAATTGCTCATGCTTCAACTAGAGTTCGGGAATCGGGAGTCGGTAATCGGGAGTCGGTAATCGGGAGTACCTCTATGATAGAAACGCGCTTATCCCTATGGTTGTCAGTCTCCGAAAACATTTGCCATTTATAAAATTATTAGCTTTTGTATACTAAGCGTTCCCACTATTTTTTGATAAATAGTCACACATCGATTCCCAATTCCCGATTCCCGATTCCCGATTCCCGACTTCTTCATCCTTTTGCTCTACGATACCAACCCACAATCCGGTGAGGAGAAACCCCCAAATGATAGGCAACGATCACCAGTTGGTTAATTAATGTAGTTTTCACAACCCCTAAGGTCTGCCAACGGCGTCCTGATGTTAGCACAGGTTGACTAAGGATAGTTATTTTACCTAGGTGGCGGAGGCGTCGCATCAAGTCAAAATCTTCCATAATCGGTAGATTAAGAAAACCCCCCAGGTCTGTAAACACCTTAGTCTTGATAAAGATAGCCTGATCACCGTAAGGCAGAGAGCAAAAACGCGATCGCAAATTCACCATCCGCTCAATTAGCCTTACCCCCCGCAGGTTAGCATCAATGGCTAATTCAAAGGCACCAGCCACGGTGTCATGGTCTTGTAACCCTTCGCGAACTAAGGTATCAAATCCTTTAGGTAAACGGGTATCAGCATGGAGAAACAGTAGAATATCTCCAGTAGCAACCGCAGCCCCAGCATTCATTTGACTAGCGCGACCGGCACCAGCAGCTATAATCTTAGCACCCATTGATTGTGCGATCGCAACAGTTTCATCATCACTGCCCCCATCTACCACAATCACTTCCACATTAGACGCTTCCCTAACCGTAGCCAAAGTATCAGCTATGTGACTAGCCTCATTGAGAACCGGGATGATAATGGAAATTTTTACTATCACGCAAGACGTTTAGGCATTGTTTCTGACAAATTAGCATCCTTGAGTAGGAAATAACCAATGTTCCCTTAATTTGTATCCATATTTAGACATTTATTACATTAAAGGGATATAATAAAAGGTAAACTAG
>NZ_JAAHIE010000028.1:21174-34284 GCF_010671945.1 Moorena sp. SIO4E2 | reverse complement strand
TATCTACCGACTCTTCCTGGTCTGGGAGTTCCTGGTCTGGGAGTTCCTGCTCTTCGATTTCCTGCTCTTGATCTGAAATGGGAACCAAAGCAACCGCTGCGATCGCATCTTCATCATCTAACTTTTGCACTCTGACCCCAGTTGCCATGCGAGATTGGGGAGAAATAGCATCAACAGCTTGACGAATGATAATCCCTCGACTAGTGACTATCATCAATTCATCCCCTTCATTAACTACCTGTAGGGCTGCCAGTTGGTCTTTGGGTAAACGGAATTTGGTTGAGCGAACTCCCATACCCGCACGGTTTTGTAGCCGGAATTGGGATACCGGTACCCGCTTACCATAGCCTCCCATAGTGACAATTAATACCCAAGGACCTTGAGCTGCTGTTTCCACCATCTCAGAATCACTAAGGTCTTCTGTCTCTTCCTCTGAATCCTCAGCAGCAGCTAGACTAGCGATGATTTGACCGGACAAAATATCCATACCGATTAATTCATCATCACCCTTTAGTTTCATAGCCTTAACTCCTCTGGTCGCACGACCGAGGGGGCGGAGTTGATCATTGTCACACTTGAAGTGAATTGCCATGCCATGACGAGACCCAATTATGATGCTGTCTTCTTCCCTAGCACGAAGTACCCACCGCAACTGGTCTCCTTCCCCGAGGGAAATAGCAATTAATCCATTTGCCCGAATTTTGCTGAAAGCATCTAGAGCAGTTTTCTTGATGTAACCCTTATGAGTTAACATGACTAGATATTCATCATCCGTAAATTCAGATACCGGTACAATAGAAGTAATTTTTTCTTCGTGGGGAATGGGTAACATCTGCACAATCGGTACCCCCCTGGCGGTGCGAGATACAGCCGGGATTTGGTAGGCACGCAGAGAGTACACTACACCGCGATCGCTAAAAAATAAAATGCTATCGTGGTCGCAGCAAGTGAAGAAATGCTCTACCTCATCATCATCTTTGATCCTGGCAGCAGCTTTACCACGAGTTGCCCGAGCTTGAGCTCTAAACTCATCCACAGGCATGCGTTTGATATACCCTTGCTCAGTCAGCAGAATCACAGCTTTTTCATTAGCAATCAGGTCAGTATCATCCAGTTCCCCTTCAACCTGTTGAATTTGTGTGCGGCGTGGTGTGGCAAAGTTCTGTTTCAGTTGCTGGGCTTCAGTTTCAATAATCTCCAGGATGCGACTTCGGCGAGCTAGGATATCCCTTAAATCCGCAATCCGAACTTGTAATTCCTCATGCTCAGCTTGAATCTTTTGGGCTTCCAAAGCAGTCAGACGGCGCAGCTGCATTTGCAAAATAGCATCAGCTTGGGCTTCAGATAGACTAAATTCTGTAACTAATTGTCCTCGTGCTGTAGTCGTATCCGCCGCCCCCCGAATCACCGCAATCACAGCATCTAAGCTATCTAGGGCAATTAGTAACCCTTGCAGTAAATGATCCCGTTCCTCAGCTTTGCGCAATTGATATTGAGTCCGTCGGGTAATGGTTTCAATGCGGAAATCCAGGAAAACGTTTAAGAACTGCTTTATGGTCAGCAACTGGGGTTCATTGCCCACCAGGGCTAGCATATTTGCTCCAAAATTAGTTTGGAGGGGGGTTTGCTTGTAGAGATTATTCAGGACAACTTTGGGATAAGCATCGCGCTTTAGTTCGATTACGATGCGCATGCCATTGCGATCGCTTTCATCCCGAATATCGGAAATGCCATCAATGCGCTTATCATTGACCAATTCAGCAATCTTTTCGATTAAACTTGCCTTATTAGTTTGGTAAGGTAGCTCAGTAATAATAATGGCTTCCTTGTCTGGACGACCTCGTTGCCCAATCGTTTCAATTTCTGCCACACCTCGCATGGTGATAGAACCCCGACCACTGGTGTAAGCATCTTTAATACCCGATGTTCCTAAAATCTGTGCCCCAGTGGGGAAATCTGGACCAGGGATATACCGCCTTAATTCCTTATCAGTGATTTCGGGATTATGGATCACGGCCACTAAGCCATCCACCAACTCTCCCAGGTTATGAGGGGGGATATTGGTTGCCATACCCACAGCAATCCCCGATGAGCCGTTGAGCAGTAATTGGGGAATCCGTGCCGGTAAGACAGTCGGTTCTTGCTGGGAACCGTCAAAGTTATCAACAAAGTCTACAGTTTCTGACTCAATGTCCCGGAGTAGGGCATTGGTAGCGATCGCTTGCAAGCGGCACTCTGTGTAACGCATTGCCGCTGGGGGGTCGTTGTCTACTGAGCCAAAATTTCCATGACCATTAATCAGAGGCGATCGCATGGAGAAATCCTGAGCCATGCGCACCAAAGCGTCATAAACAGCAGTATCCCCATGGGGATGATACTTACCCAACACTTCCCCCACCACACGAGCGCATTTGCGGAACGGACGCTCTGGGCTTAATCCCAGCTCATGCATCGCATAGAGAATCCTTCGGTGTACTGGCTTGAGCCCATCCCTGGCATCTGGTAATGCCCGACCTACTATGACGCTCATGGCGTATTCTAAATAAGACCGGGACATTTCGTTCCGCAAATTTGTCGGGACAATGCGTTCTTGGGATGTACTCATAGTTGGACAAACTCCCTTATTATCGAGGATTTTGCTAAAAAAATCGGTTAAAATCTCTCAAAAGAGGCTTTTAACACCTTTATTTTCCAAATTTGGCTGGTTATTTTTAAATTTTAACACAAAATCTCGACTATAGCCGGTAACAGAACCACGGGCAAGCCTTAGACAATGAGCAGATTCGCGCTTCTTGTGCAAAAATTATGGGAAAAAGACCGAAAATTTCCTAGGGCAGCTTAGGACATTCACCTCTTCTTGCTGATGTTGACTGGCGGTCTATACCACCAGATTGTTTTCCTTCCCTGACTAAACCTCAGAAGTTCCCAACAACTAAGGAGTTTTTGATGAAACTATCCTATGTTTTGATCGGCTTAGCTATTTTTGCCTTCATTTTGAGACCAGATTTAATCCCTGCCAGCCTCGCTCTAGCTCTGATCGCTTTTGGTGTCGTGTTTGGTCTGTTTAGGGATCACCTGATGAAATAATCGGAAAGGTTAATCTATTCACAAGTACCTTGCTTTAAAACGTTTTTCCATAATTTTGGCTGAATCGTGCTATAATATGTTCCCTGTCATTTACTCCGATGAGTTTCTTGAACACGATAACGGTCGGTTTCACCCAGAACGACCAGAACGTTTAACGGCGATTGTGAATGCCATCAAAGCTGCACCTTGGGCTGACCAAATTAAGTGGCAGTTACCGACAGCGGTGGAAACTCGTCGAGTGATGCCTCTAGTACAACAAATTCATAGCCAGCGCTACATTGAGACAGTTGAAAAAATTGCTAGGAGTAATGGTGGCAGGTTAGATGCGGACACAGGGATATCCCCCCGCAGTTACGATGTTGCCCTACTCGCCGTTAGTGCTTGGCTAGATGCGGTAGATCAAGTCCTCACTACCAATAATTCAGCCTTTGTTCTAGCCCGTCCCCCTGGTCATCATGCTGAACGTCAGAGAGGGATGGGGTTTTGCTTATTTTCCAATGCTGCGATCGCAGCTTACTACGCCTTAGAGCAATCGGAAGTCGAACGGGTTGCCATCTTAGACTGGGATGTCCATCACGGCAATGGCACTCAAGATGTTGTGGAACGAGATGCTCGCATTGCCTACATCTCCCTTCATCAATCCCCTTGCTATCCTGGTACAGGCCAAGCCAGTGAACAGGGGTTTCACAATAATGTCCTCAATCTTCCCATGGCACCAGGCAGCACGTTAGCAGATTACCAGCCTATGTTTGAACAGAAAGTGATGCCATTTTTAACCAAATTTCAGCCAGATTTATTGATTGTCAGTGCTGGTTATGATGCTAATGCCGCAGATCCTTTGGCAAATATTGCCTTGCAGCCAGATGATTATGGGCTATTTACGAACTATTGTCTGCAACTAACTCGTCGGATTGTTTTTGGTTTAGAGGGGGGGTATGAACTCACTGCTCTAGCTCAGTCGGTGCTAGCAACAATTGAAGCTTGTTTGACTTAGAGAGTTGATCTGGGTAAGTATAGCTAGGTGTAAGTATAGCTGGTTAACTGTAAGCATTCAGCTATCAGCGTGTCGCGTATCAGCTTATGGGTTAGGTGGTCCCAACGTCGAAGCCTGTGTCACTAGGCTACTTTTTGCGCAGGGTGCGCGTAGCGCAGTACTTTTGAATAAAATAAGCTGACCACTGACCGCTGACTGCTGAATGCTTACGGTTAACTATAGCGCTACAGTATGCGGCTATACTCAAAACAATTAAATGTTTCAACCCGCCATACTGCTTTAATTGTTTTGGAAACAAGAGTAGTTAGATCAACTTAACTGCTCTAAGTCCAAAAAATAGAGTCAGAGCCACAACAGTGGCACCAGCTAGAATTACAAAGTAAGCGATTGCTCCAGAGATCATATTATTCTCCCAAAAATTGACTATTATAATAATATTACCTAATTTTACCTGATCTTGAGTCTTATTCCTCAGAGCAATAGTCAACCGTCAATAGTCAACCGTCAATAGTCAACGGTGAACAAACATGGAAGACAATAAATTTTTTCGTTTTGTGTGGCGCTTTAATGCCATTGTTATTATGGCTACTGGATTGCTAGCAATAGCAGTTTTAGCTTTTGCTGCTATCGAGATAGTCAAAAGCACTACGAGAGAGCGCCAGGGGATTAACATTGTTAATGTTAATGACGATAGCTCAAGCTCTCAAGAGTGGGAGCTGGGTAATCTCAGGGAGGTTGATGGCACAACCTATCTAATGGTGCCGCTTTACTCAGACCAATCTTATACCCAATCCTATTATAGCAAATCGACACGCTCAACTATAAACTATTTGTTTTTGGATAGTGAAACAGGGAAAAGCAAATGGATCTTTGCTAATAATGACTATCTAATTACTAGCGATAGCTTCATTTCAGAAACTAATGATAGAGCTAATAACAGGGTTGAATCTAAACCAGTTATAGCAGTTTTATACCACCTTATTAAACAAGATACCAATGGTGATGGAAGATTAACAAACAATGATATGCTCACAATAGCATTTACCCATTACAATGGTAATGACTATCAGGAAGTAGTAAGTGGAGTAGATAGATTTTTGGGTTACAAGGTTCTAAACGCAAATAGCCTATTAATTTTGTACCAGCGGGATGCTATTGCCTATTCAGCAAAGGTTTCTTTAGATAATTTCGCTCTCTCCAATGAAACAGAATTACCTAAAGTAGGTCAGCCCTGAATCTCACCCTCGATAAACTGAATCCTACTCCCTACTCCCTACTCCCTACTCCCTACTCCCAGCTGTTGAAGCTCCCTAAAACCCAGGACGAAAGTACCTCTCCCAATTAAGAACTGCTATAGATAAGAGTTTCAACCCTTAACCGAACCGGCTAAAATCCCCCGCACAAAGTACCGCTGTAGAACAAAAAACACAATCAGTGGTACAATCATGGTGATAAATGCACCAGAGGTAAGAAGATGCCACTGCTGCCCACGATAACCTACTATATTTGTTAATCGGATCGTTAACGGGGCAACGTCTGGTGTAACTCCGAGATAGACTAAAGCAACTAGCAAGTCATTCCATACCCAGAGAAATTGAAACACGGCAAATGATGCGATCGCAGGCATGGATAGAGGCACAATCAGCTGGGTAACTATGGTCAGATGAGACGCACCATCCACTGCTGCTGCTTCGATTAACTCCTGAGGCAAACTAGCAATATAATTACGCAATAAATAAATTCCTAAGGGCAAACCATAGCCTGTGTGGGCTAACCAAATACCTAATAATGTACCGGAAAGTCCTAGATATCCGTAGACTCGCAATACCGGAATCAGAGTCATCTGTAACGGGACTACCAGCAAACCAACTACTACCATAAACAGGACTTGGCGACCAGGAAATTTCATCCAAGCAAACCCATAGGCAGCAAAAGTAGCGATCACAATCGGAATGACTGTAGCGGGAATCGAGATAACCAGACTATTGAGAAATGCCTGTCCCATCCCTTCGGAGGTAATCACATCAATATAGTTACCGAGGTGGTATTGGGTGAAATTGAAGGGGTGTTGGAAGACTGACCACCAACCGGTTTTGAGCACATCATCTCGGTAGCGTAGGGAACTAATGAACAAGCCAACAGTGGGTAGAGTCCAGATCAAAGAGATGATAATCAGGGTCAGATGAATCGGGATTTTCCAGAAGAATTGCTGTAGATGTTGGGATTTTGCTACAAAGAGCGGTTTTGGTACCATAGCTGGGTTAAAGTCATGTCTGGAATAGTCGATTTTTTTCCAAGATAAGCGCTTTGTGCAACCAATCCCACAACAGCAGTGGTTAAACAAGTGGGCAAAACAACTGGGCAAAACAACTGGGCAAAACAACTGGGCAAGATGCGATCGCATCACCCCAAGCCTTATAGAATTTCAACCATAGCTAGAACAGTTGCTTAACTCGGTGACGCCATCAGAATCAAATTTTAACTTTAATCTGAATACTATAGCATTTCTAAATCAATTAGAAATAATAAATCATAATTACCGTTTTTGACCTTAACCAAAATCCTTCTATGTCTTGATGCAGTCGCGAATGGGGGAAATCCCCTTTGGCCTCACTGGCTCACCTGTTCCCTTGCTGCATCGCTACTTGATTAACTCTTGCCTCTTGCCTCTTGCCTCTTGCCTTTCCCAAGCGGGAGTATGTTCACAATTCAAATAATAATTATATATTACTATCAACGGCTGTTCTCCTGCTCTCGAAATCGACGGATATTGCTAATCATAACTGGAATAATAACTAGTAATAAAATAACTGCGATCGCACTACCTCGTCCAAAGTTCCGATAATTGAACATTTCCTTAATCATACGAGACGCAATCACTTCCGTATTTTGATTACCACCGGTCATCACCCAGACAATATCAAAGACTTTCAGCACCGCTATTACTACAGTAGTCACAACCACAGCAATAGTCCCTCGTATCATCGGAATAGTAATTGTCCAGAAGATTTGCCACTCACTAGCTCCATCTATCCGTGCAGCTTCGATAATATCTTTGGGGATACCTTTGATTGCAGCAGAGAGCAAAATCAAGCAAAACCCTGTCTGCAACCAAATCATAATCACAATCAGAGCATAATTATTAAGTTCGCGCTCCACTAACCAACCTACAGGCTCAAATCCTAAACGGGTAATAATGCCATTGAGTAAGCCAATTTGTTCTGATCCAGCTGGACGAAAAGCATAGATAAATCGCCAAATCACGCTAGCCCCCACAAAGGAAATTGCCATGGGCATAAAGATTATGGACTTGGCTACCGGTTCATAGCGTACCCGATCCACCAGCACCGCAATAATTAAACCCAATCCTACACTAAACCCTGTTACCAATACCAACCAAAGGACATTGTTACGAAAAGCGATTAGCATAGTAGGGTTGGTAAAGGCAAAGATGTAATTGTCCAGTCCCACAAAATTTTGCGATCGCTTATCCAAGAAGCTGATATAGATAGTATTGAGGGTGGGCAGAATCAGGTAAGCGGTTAGTAATGCTAAAGCAGGGGCTAAGTATACCCAAGCCATAAAATGCTTTCGCGTAGCGTGACCGTTCGCGTAGCGTGGCCTTTTGGCCAAGGTCAATCGCGTTTTATTGGGTAGCTGATTTACCAAGCCATTCATGCCATATAACAAAGCCATCACCCCAGCACAGCCTATGACAACGGCGAGAATGAAAGTAACAATTTTGAACAATACCATCCTTCATTGCCTCATCACTTCATCACCTGATCACTTGATCACTTGATCACCTCATATATATCTCTCACCGAATCCCGTTTCTTGCCATGGTCTAATTTATAAAATTTATAATTTTTTTGCCACCGTTCCAGTTCATAGATAGATATTGATTTAGCGATAATGTCAGTGCTCCTTGCACGATCACCTACTTGTGGATCGGTTGTAAATACTCCACAATTAATTTGGTTAGTTGATATATTCCAATAATCCCTCAATTTGTATTTCCAATCAATGACTTGTTCCACTACCTTATTTCTATGCTTATTTCTTCTAGTTCTTTCGTGTTTTCCTGTTGCTTCAGTATCAATATATTTTGTTTCAATTAAAAATATTTTTTTGTTTTTACTAAGATAAACAAAATCCACTTTGCCTAAATTTGTATAGTCTTGGATTAGAGCCTTTTCAAACAGGATGAGCTGACTACAGGTTGGAAATAATGAGTTTATATTGAAAAATAGATATGCCTGTAATAGAAGTTCCTTATCATAGGGAAAACCAATAACCCCTATAAAAAAACGTCTCATATCTTCTTCACTTTGTGGCTGTTCACCTTGGCAATAGGAAACAAATTTATCAATCTGACTAGTATCCATAGCTTATTTCTTATTTAAACTTGAGTTTGGCCTAAAGGGGGAATCCTAAACTTACGGTGTTCCTCAATTATGGAAGATCCAAAGGTAATCGGTAATCGGTAATCGGTAACTGCTCCAACTATACAGTACCCAAATATTCAGCAACGCCAAATTTATAGTAGTCACTGACATCCTACTATATCCTTCCTGCTTACACCCCAAGGGATTGCCGTTACAGCGGAGCGAAGCGCAATTGCTGATATTGCACTCAGAGATTTAATCGTAATTAATGCCTAAACGGCACTATTGTCCCTTTCGCTAAATGGTTGCGAATAACTGACTTAATTTGATTTCAGTATCTTATAGTTACAGATTTCCCAGGCAATTCTGCTAAAGTAACATTAGAAGGCGATTTTAAATAAATATTTTTTTTGACAATGACTAATCCCTAATTCCTCATACTTAATCTGGCCAACTTTCCTCAATAGTTTTCAGAACTGTATCCACATCTGTCCCACCAATATAATCAACAATGCCACTCCAGAATGTCCCGGTACCCACGGCTCCTGGCATCATATCCGAACCATCGAAGCGCACCATATCCGCATTGGCTAAGATTTCCGCTTGACGTTTAAGAATGTGATTGGGGTAAGCATCCAAACTAACCTGTTTATGGGGTGAAACATAATCTCCCTGACTTGCCCAGATAGTATGGGGTTGGGCAGTTGATAAATACTCCATCAACTTCCGTGCTTCTGGAGTATCCTTAAACATAGCAGTCGCAATACCAGACACTAACACTGGCACTCCCAATTCCTGTTTAATACCCGGTAACAGAAAGATACTCACATCCTTATCTAGGGCTACATCTTTAGGTAAGAAGCTAGTAATAAAGCTAGCTTGGCGATGCAGATAGCAAACTGGGGGGTTATCAAATAAGGGTGTGGCTGCGTCACCAAATGGAGTGCTAATAATACCAACACTACCACCAAACACATACTTAGGATTAAGGGCAATGTTGCCAAACTGCTCAAAAGCATTCTTAACCGCTGGGTGATTAAAGGGAATGTTGTGAGCAACCCACTGGTCATACACTTCCCCACCAACCGTGCGCAACATAATATCCTCAATCCAGTCGGTACCAACCCATCCTGTAGCCGCACCGCTTTCTATTCCGATGCACCAAGGGACACCGCCATCTGCCACAATCTGATCGGACAGTGCCATCATTTCATTCCAGGTGTTAGGGATTTTGTAACCAGCTGCCTTAAACGCAGCTCGATTGTACCAAACTAAGCTTTTGACCGCCGCCCTAATCCACACCCCGTATACTTTACTATCGACAGTTGCCAAATCTAGCCAGTTTTGAGAATAAGCAGCAGATAACTGGGATTTGTCCATGAAGGTATCTAGAGGGACCAGTTGACCTTCCCTAGCAAAGTCAGCCATCAAACCCGGTTGAGGGAACATGGCAAGATCGGGAGCATTTCCAGATTCCACCAACACAGGTAGGAGGGTGGCGAAATCACTACTGGCTTCATACACCACCTTGATACCCGTTTCTTTAGTGAAGGGTTCTAGTATCTGTTCGATGATTTGCTCCCCTTCCCCTGTCATTACTCCCAGGATAGTAACCGTATTGCTTTTACTTTCTCTACCTTTGGGGGCACAGGCGACTAAAACTAAAGATAAACCTAGAAATACAGTAGTAAATACCGTGTTAGGAGCCGGTTTAGTTCTAAATTTCGCCAAAAATTCTCCTATCTGTTCGACAAAACCTATCTTGATCCAGAATTTGGGTCTGAACATCTTTCAATTATGAGCCTTAGCAAATAATGACACTCATACTGTGAGTACAATTCCGTTCTAAGATAACCCCACTCAATGACTTGAGCAACAACTTAGGGAGGGGAAGCTTGAGAAATCAGAATACACAGATGAAAGACTCTATGTTTGAAAGGCAGGCTTGATCAACGTAACCCTTCAGCCTACTAGGTGGTGGGTTACGGGACCGACTGTCCCAACACTGGCTACCAAGAAAATCAGGGCTCGCCCTTGGGTGGTGGGTTACGGGGCGGGCTGTCGCAACACTGGCTACGAGGTTGAAGATGAGGGCAAGCCCGCCCCTAATATCAAGTCTGGTTGAATACCCATCAATTTTGGGGCCCGGGCGCGGGAAGTGTGGGGAGATGGGGAGATGGGAACCTCCCAGGAGGGGAATATGGGGAGATGGGGGAAATTTTTATTAAGGGTAATTATCCTGACATGATATAACACACCCTACGCACCCTACGCAACTAAGCCCATGCTATGGTTGCCAGCTATCAGCCATTCATGATGCTGGCAACAGAACGAACCGAACAAAAGGGCATCATGGCGACATCACCTACAAAAAAAAGCTTAAGCTGAATGCTGAATGCTTACCAATAAACGGTGACCTAGAAAAACTACTGATTTTAGCCTCTATCTATTTGTTATAACTTTATACTAACTTCACATAACTAGGATTGGAGTTCGACGTAAACTGGAAAATTTTGAGAGTTTATCCCTATTCCTAGGCTTTATTTATAGGGTTTATAAATGAGATGTAAACCTAGGAGGTCTTTAGTGGACAATAAAACGCTGGAGCTGTTTCCCCTATTGCGTTTTGCATTTTGTATTTTGTATATTACCTAAGGTAGTATGTTCAAAACTAAAATAAAAACGCTATCTGATGTTAATGTGGCTTAATTGACAATCAAAAACTTCAATAAAAATTCATATTTCATACTTAAAAATGCTAACTTAATTTATTTAAATTTAATTTATTTAATTACTGATTATTGTCCGGATTTACGTTTTGGTTTTTTTTTGGCATATAAGCCGTAAAAAAACCAAAGACAAACCAAAAGTATACACATATTAAACTTGACTTTAAACATATATAATTCATGATTAATTTAAGTCTAAAAACTATCTAAGATTTATTGTTTTTCACATAAATATCCTAGGAGATTCAGTGGTTTTTAATAGTTATAGAATGGGGTTATAGCTACGATTCATGGCAACTGGCAATAAGCCATTAAACATGAACCATCAACAATCAGGAACTTCCCTGAGCGCCAAATCATTTACCGTAACTAGGCTTTGTCAAGCAGTAAGAGTTAACTAAAAGCAATGTCTAACACATTTTCCTCAGCTGATTCACTTCTGGATCATCACCATTGGGACACTAATACTATCACCTACAGCTTCTATAACAATGCCAATAGTGGTTCTTATTACGGACCTGAAACGGGGGTTTCAGAGATATCAGAAAAAACCAAAGACAATATCAGAAGCATCCTCGAAACTCTGGAAAGATACATTGCTGTTGATTTCCATGAGGTAGCAGATACAGCAACAGACTATGGTCTATTGCGCTACATGGTATCTGATGGTCCGGGCTATGCCTATACCTATTTGCCTGAGGGATTTAATACCAATGTTGGCAATTGGTCGGATGTGGCCGGGGATGTGCATTTGAACCAAGCTTACGACACCACAGGTAATAACGGATTTGCTGACGATCCAGGGAATCATGGCTACATGACCGTGATTCACGAGATAGGACATAGTCTGGGGTTAAAACATCCGAATCCATACGAGGATAATGATCACGGTCCATTTTTGCCCTTTAACGAGGACAATACCACCAACACAGTAATGTCGTATAACTTTGCTGGGAAATCAGCGATTACCCCAATGATTTACGACATTCAAGCATTACAGTCTATCTATGGAGCTAGGGAGTATAACCACGGGGATACTACTTACTCCTTTGACAGCGTTAATTACTACACAGATGGTAGTGAGTATTATGGTAAAACCAAACCGATCGAAGAGATTAAGCAAACCCTCTGGGATAGTGGTGGTGTAAATACCTTAGACTTTTCAAACCTGACTTTTGTGGAGAAAGGTTACCACTTTGATATGAATGAGGGGGGTATTCTGACCACCCAAGAAGCTTACAATGATAGCTCTTATAAAGCTAGGAGCGATGACAGCGGAAGAGAATACGTTACGTCTGAATTTGGGACTGCGATCGCATTCGGTACAGTTTTTGAAAATCTGATCAACTCCAACAGTAACGATTACATCATTGCCAATAGTGCGGCCAATATCTTTAGCGGTTATGAACTTGAAATTTCCACGGGTGATGATCTTATTAAAGGTTGGAACTATCTAGATACTTTAGATCTTTCCAATTATGCTTTCTCTAGTGTGACCCAAACCCAAAGCGGTGATGACCTGATTCTTGGTCTAGGCTCGGATAGTTCGATTACCCTCAAAGACTACCATACAGTCTCTGAAAGCGATCTCCTTAAGATTATCTTCGAGGAGGAGAGTCAAGCACCTGTATGGGAAGAGATTATTATTCCGGACACAATAACAAATATTAGCGACGTTCAGTATGTTCAAGAGGAGCCTCAAACTACCAACACTGCTCCGACGAATATCAGCCTTGATGGCAACAGTGTCAAAGAATTCAGTAAAAATGGGACTACCATTGCTAAGCTGACTACTAAGGATGTTGATTGGGGAGATAGCCATACTTATAAATTATTAGATGATGCTCAAGGTCGCTTTAAAATTGATGGCAATCGACTAAAAGTCAAAAATGGCCACCTCATAGACTTTGAT
>NZ_JAAHIE010000028.1:20748-21164 GCF_010671945.1 Moorena sp. SIO4E2 | reverse complement strand
GCTGACTACTAAGGATGTTGATTGGGGAGATAGCCATACTTATAAATTATTAGATGATGCTCAAGGTCGCTTTAAAATTGATGGCAATCGACTAAAAGTCAAAAATGGCCACCTCATAGACTTTGATGACAACTCTAGTCACTCGATCAAAATCCGCACCACGGATTCCGGGGGTAAAAGCTACGAGGAAACTTTCAGTATCGAAGTCCTCGAAAACCAGAATAGTGCTCCAACGGATATCACCCTTTCTGGGAACAGTGTCAAGGAATTGAGTGAAAATGGCACGACCATTGCTAGGCTGACTACTAAGGATGTTGATTGGGGAGATAGCCATACTTATAAATTATTAGATGATGCTCAGGGTCGCTTTAAAATTGTTGACGATCAACTAAAAGTCAAAGATGGCACTCTCTTAG
>NZ_JAAHIE010000028.1:0-20648 GCF_010671945.1 Moorena sp. SIO4E2 | reverse complement strand
ATTGCTAGGCTGACTACTAAGGATGTTGATTGGGGAGATAGCCATACTTATAAATTATTAGATGATGCTCAGGGTCGCTTTAAAATTGTTGACGATCAACTAAAAGTCAAAGATGGCACTCTCTTAGACTTTGATGTCAACTCTAGTCACCCGATCAAAATCCGCACCACGGATTCCGGAGGTAAAAGCTACGAGGAAATTTTCACCATTGAGGTCCTTAACCAGAATTTTGCTCCGACAGATATCAGCCTTGATGGCAACAGTGTCAAAGAATTCAGTAAAAATGGCACTACTATTGCTAGGCTGACTACTAAGGATGTTGATTGGGGAGATAGCCATACTTATAAATTATTAGATGATGCTCAGGGTCGCTTTAAAATTGTTGACGATCAACTAAAAGTCAAAGATGGCACTCTCTTAGACTTTGATGTCAACTCTAGTCACCCGATCAAAATCCGCACCACGGATTCCGGAGGTAAAAGCTACGAGGAAATTTTCACGATTGAAGTCCTTAACCAGAATTGGGAAAGCAAATCGATTAGGGGAGACCGTTACGATAACCGCCTTGAAGGCGGTCATGGTGATGATAGGCTTTGGGGTAATCGCAATAATGACACACTAATTGGTGGCTCGGGTCATGACACTCTTTCAGGAGGTTCTGGGGATGACAGTCTTGTGGGAGGTTTCGGTAACGACTTTCTCAGGGGCACTTGGGGCAATGACACTCTCCATGGTGGCTCGGGTCATGACACTCTCGGAGGTGGTCAGGGAGATGACTCCCTTTCTGGGGGTGTTGGCAATGATAGGATCATGGGAGATGTAGGCAACGATACCCTAGAAGGTAGTTCAGGTGAGGACAATCTAAGCGGAGGTTCGGGTGATGACCTGATCGAGGCTGGGACAGAAGATGATAGTCTCAGAGGAGGTAAGGGAGGTGACACCCTCAAAGGTGGCTCTGGCAATGACTACCTTAGAGGAGACGATGGAAATGACAGCCTTGAGGGTGGCTCTGGTAACGACTCTTTGATCGGGGCTTCGGGTGATGACACCCTTGATGGCGGGAGTGACCATGATACCTTAAAAGGTAGCTCTGGGAATAACTATTTGATCGGAGGTTCGGGTGATGACCTCCTCGACGGTGGCCGGGACCATGATAGTCTTGAGGGTGGCTCTGGCAACGACTATTTGATCGGAGGTTCGGGTGATGACCTCCTCGACGGTGGGCAGCACCATGACTTCCTTAAGGGTGGCTCTGGTAACGACTATTTGATTGGAGGTTCCGGTAATGACACTCTCAATGGAGTTGGAAATGGTTCCCGAGGTAATGGTGAAATTGATGTTCTTGTTGGTGGAGCTTGGTCAGATACTTTTATCCTAGGAGATGATCATCGCGCTTTCTACCAGGGTAAGGGCGACAATGATTATGCAGAGATTTATGACTTAGAATCTAAAGACATCATTCAGCTCTATGGTGTAGCGGATCAATATGATTTGGTTGACGCTGATAATGGGTTACCCGGTAGCACAGCTTTATATTTTAAGAATGATTTGATTGCAGTATTACACGATGTATCTGTGAGTGATGTCAGCAGTAGACTTGAATTTCTTTCCTAATCTGACCAGTTGTAAGATTGGCAAGATGACCGAAGTTAGGGAAGATGGGGAAGCATCTACCGAGAGTCGGACTGATTTTTCTGCCTGTTTGAATAGGATTGCTATACTTTTATCTGCTGGTGTTTACCAGTTCTCAATTACTGACTAACTAGATTTCTCATCCATTAACAAAAACGGTATAATGGCACCCTTTAATTTATAAACTAAAGGGTGCCATTACATTTATTCTTTATTTATTCTGTATAGTCTTCAGGTTCGAGTCTTGGTATTGCCTTCGCTAAAAAGAATTATCATCGATAGAATTATCATGGATTTCGTTACCAGAGGTTTCACGAGTCCCGTGATTGACCTCTTTATGGTTATAGTTACTATCTCCGAGCCTTGGCTGATTAACGTCTGATGAGCGTTGATCAGTCTCAGGAATTTCTAGAGCTTTTCTGTGAGATGATGGTAGGGAATCGATTGACCTAGAAGATTTTGGTGAGGTACCCCTCCAAGTTTTCCAGGCAGCTTTGACACCCTTAACCACATTACGAGTATTCTCTTTGACTTTTTGGGCTTGGTTTTTAGCACTGCTAATACTGTGATCAACCTGTTGAACCACGTGACCAGCACTTTGGACTCCTTGATTAAGATCATCCGTCAAGTCGCTGATTTCTAAGCCTGTGAGCCGAATGGCTTCTAGGGTCGGTGGTAATTCCCGATTTAGGGTATCAGCTAATTTTTCCACACTACGAGCTGCCCGCGCTAACTCTTGTACAGCAGGCAATAACGTTACCAAAACAGCGGTTAAACTAACTGCTACGAGCAGAAAGGACAGCCCGAGCCAAAATAGAGGATCAATCACAAAAAATCCTAGGATGTTGGGAAGCCCCGTCTATGGGGGAGAGGGGTGATGACCGTTGATTTATTATACAGGTTAACCTGTGCTATGATTCAGTAACTGGCAATGGAAAATCGGAGTTTACGACTTTTTTGATCAAGCCCTCGCCTGCAGTAATTAAGCTTAAGTCAACTTAATTCAATAGCAAGCTTGGAGTCTTGAAAAAACACCCTTGAGAAAACACCATTAAGCTCGCCCAAACTTTAACCAATTGTATGCTATCAGTTTTCTTGACATTTGACAACGTATTTGACAACGTTTAGTAATATTATTGGCTAATACTTGCACCATAGGATAAATTTTTCCATTTCCGATATTCGTGAGTCGGCTAACCGACACAAAAACAGGACTTTGCACTTGTAGGGGGATAATTTATGGAGAAGGGGAAGAGGGGGAAGAAGCGGAAGAAGGGCACGTAAGAAAAAACCCATGAGATTGGGTCAATCGGTAACACCAAAAAAAAGCACTAAACCTTCTTACCCCCCGTCCGGGATGCCTAAAGCTAATGTTGATTAGCGGACGAGTTGGACTCTGCGGCAACTGCCGACTCGGACTTTTGAGGCTCTACGCTTTCAGGGACAGAACCTTTTTCAGGGACAGAAGCTTCAAGACCTGCTGCGATCGCTACCTTTAGTCGAGCTAGGGTATCATCCCAGTTACGCAGTGTGGAATCGGAAAGGCGATCTGCCTGTAGTTGCACACTGCTAGAAAGATCTTCGGCTAATTCGGGTAAGGCATCTGCTGATTTTTTCAATAGCTTGCGCGTATCGCGACCAGTACGGGGGGCAATTAGTAACCCTACCACTGTTCCTACGGCACTACCCAATAGCATGCCACCGATAAATGTTCCAGCACTTTTTTTTGACATCTTTTGATTTGTGTTCCTCCAACAATTTTAGATAAATGGGATGGATAAAACTTTTATACTAAATGGTTTTGATTAATTATCCTACAAGTAGCTTGATAATTAATCAGTAGTTAGTAGGCGCTTGAGTGTGGGTTGATCACGGGAGCTACGGTGAGGGTGATCTCAGTTGCCGCTTAGGGTTGGTGACGGCTATGCTGGGAATACTACAACCCGATACTAGTCACTACCTGATATAGCGCTACGCTTAGCGTCAGAAGTCAGAAGTCAGAAGTCAGAAGTCAGAAGTCAGAAGTCAGAAGTCAGAAGTCAGAAGTCAGAAGTCAGCGATTACTTACGTTTCGTAGTTTGGGAATGTCAAACATCTGAATGCGTAGTGCTATACTAGTGCGATCGCTTTTGAGGAAGTAAGCTGTTCTTGCTCATCGGTTTATTACTAAAGCGCCACCTAAATCCTCCAAATTTTTGAAGCATACCCAACAGTAGAAAAATTTGCTTGAGTGTGTGTAGCTTAACCTGTAATTGTTGATACTCCTCTCTTAAACCATGAATACCTACTTGCCCAAGAACAATTGCCTTGGGAGCACTATGTAACGTTTTAGAGATACGGCCTTCAACCCTTTCCAACTGATTAGCGATAGATGAAAGCCACTGTCCCAATCGCCAAACTTGGCAAGCAATGTATAGACACAAGAGGGAGAGCATAATGTTGATGACGATTACAAGTATCATAATCAAGATACCAGTGATATAATTGACTTTACAATGATACGATGGCTAAGGTTGGGCAACTGGGAGAGAAGTTAGTCGCTAGGTGGTTACAAAGCCAAGGCTGGATCATCCTAAACCATAGCTGGCGCTGTCGATGGGGAGAGATTGACCTAATTGCCAAAGGAAACCCGGTGGCATTGGCTTTTGTCGAGGTTAAAACTCGCAGTCGAGGGAATTGGGATGCCGATGGTATGCTAGCAATTACACCACAAAAGCAAGCTAAACTCCGGCTTACAGCTGAGTTATTTCTGTCAGAACATCCAGATTTAGCTGATTTACCGTGCCGATTTGATGTTGCTCTTGTCCGTTGCCAGTGCCTGAACCAACCTTTACACTCTACAACCGCAGATCAAGAGATCGAATTTCCGATAGTTGAACTAGCTCAACCGGTATTGGTGGCAGGATATAAGCTGATGCTACAACACTACATGCAGTCAGCTTTTGATTAGCTACTCGGTTTGGGGGTTGGGTTTTGCTGCTAGCTCATTTTTTCTTAATCATCAACATTGCCTTTTGGCTTGCTTTTGCCTGATTTTTTCGGGACTTGCTTCTTGGTATAGTCAGCGCCCTTTATCTCAACAAACCTAGCCTTGAGAGGCTTCCCAGGTGGGAGTGTCACAAACATACGATTTTTTCAGGCAGACAGATTCTCCGGTATTACCTAATCTTAAAGAAGAAACAGATACCCATTATCATAGCTTGGTATAAACTGAATCATATCCATAACTCCTCAAGAGTAGAAACATGGAAAGCCTCACCATTGCTATGGTCGAGTGGATCATAAAACTGTTCCGCGTCTACCTGGTCGCAGGTTTGATTTTTGCGGTTCCTTTCGTCATCTTTGGCGTGCAACGGGTGGATCCCAATGCCCAGGGATGGGCGATCGGCTTTCGCATTATGATCATTCCCGGTGTGACTGCCTTCTGGCCGATGTTTGCCACTCGCCTGTTGAGAGGCAAAACTCTTCCGACTGAACGCAATGCTCACCGTATCTCGGCCAAACGACTGACCTGAAAGGGAAATGCTATGATTCTCGCTCGCCGTAAAACTCACTTTTATTCCTTTGTGGTACTAGCAGTTGTCCTACCAGTGTGCTTCTTGGCAGGGATTTTACTGCGTCCTAGTTACGAACCAGTTGATGTAGCTAGCAATAACTTATTTACACAGGCAGGGTTCGTGACACAAACCCAACCCAGAAAGGCAATTGGCTCAACTAAACTTGATGATGGAACATTTCGGTTTCATGTTGAAACCTTTGTCAATTACCAAGGCAAACTGGTGATGGAACTTAAGTCTCTTTCTTTGCTCCAAGTTCCCGATCCCTTGCTGTATTGGGACCCTAGGCAAAAAGCCCCCACAGAAATTAGCGTCCGCTCAATACTGCTAGGCAATCTGGCCGGGTTATCTCGTAAACAATTTTTGCTTCCTCCCAGTGTGCGAGGCAAAGCGGGACATTTGCTGATATACAGCCAGGGGCAACAAAAGCTGATTACAGCTCTACCATTGCCAGCCAAACTGACTAGACTTTATCGTTATTAGTGCTTAGTAAATAAAAGAAGGTTTACTGATAGTTAATAATAACTAATAACTAATGAATAATGAGCAATAGCAATAGCAATTAACCTTTAGTAAAAAAATGAGTGTTGCCTATAAAGCTGTTCTGTGGAACCGCCAGAAGTTTATTTACGATGCTATCCTTCTGAGCCTAGTTGCCCTTTATATTGTACTTTTCATCAATGTTACCCAGTGGTTCGATAGCAACATCGACATCAGGGGAGTCAGGATTCGCGCCTTTGGCTCAGCTGCTTTCATCCTGTTGCATGTGATCTTATCCATTGGTCCGCTAACTCGCCTGAGTCCAAAATTCTATCCCCTCCTCTACAATCGGCGTCATATGGGGGTTACGATGTTCTTCTTGGCTCTCCAGCACACCCGCCTTGGCCTGCAATGGTACCACGACTTCGGCAATCTCGAACCTCTGGTCAGTCTGTTTGTGAGCAATACTAACTATCTTACCTTTATTCGCTTTCCCTTCCAGGTTTTGGGATTTGTTCCCCTGGTGATCTTGTTCCTAATGGCAGCCACTAGCCACGATTTCTGGCTGGCTAACCTAACGGCTCCGGTTTGGAAAGGTTTACATATGAGCGTTTATCTTGCCTACGGACTACTGACAGGTCATGTCCTGCTAGGAGCACTGCAAACTAACACGGATCCAGTTCTGACCCTTGCTGTTGGTGTTGGACTAGTGTGGATTGTGGGAGTGCATTTGGCAGCAGGGATTCGGGAGTTCGGGCAGGACAATCAGGAGCTTGTTACAGGAAACGAAGAATTTGTGGATGCGGGCAGCATCGCAGAAATCCCGGAAAAGCGAGCTAAGATAGTCACTCTCGGGGGCGAGCGGGTGGCAATTTTTAAGTATGACGGTAAGATTTCTGCTGTTTCCAACGTCTGTCAGCATCAGAATGGCCCTCTAGGGGAGGGAAAAATTGTGGATGGCTGCATCACCTGTCCATGGCACGGCTACCAGTATCTGCCAGAAAACGGTGCTTCCCCGCCACCGTTTACAGAAAAAATCCCTACGTTTGATATTAAATTAGAGGGCGATCGCATTTTAGTGAAAACTATACCGAACCTTCCTGGTACCAGCGTTAGTCCTGCTGTAATCGCCATGGAGGAAAAGACGTGAGTACCAACAGCCAAGGTCAAAACACCGATGAATTTTATATCGGTTATGGTAAGGTGCCTACCGCTATCAAACGGTTTCTGTTAATATTGATTCCCGTCCTAGCCCTGGTGATTCTGATTCTAGGGGCTGTCTTCCCCTTAATTCATGACCAGTTTAATTCTGGAAAGGTCAATAAGGCTCAAGAGTTTGAAGGGTTGCTCTTAGGAAAACCTGTTCCTCACTTGCTGGTACCCCGTCCAGGGGATACCTCCTTCCAAGCCCCCTACTCTCGCTACTTGCTGACGGGTCCGGGAAAAACCTCACCCAGGTCCAGCGTCTTGGATCAAGTGGGAAAGTGGGTCAAGCTAACCGGTAGTCCAGTTTATCGCAACAACCTTACGGTGATAGCAGCTCGCTCTGCAGAGGCAATTGACGCTCCTTCGGGAGCAGTGAAACCGGATGCGGGTAAATCTCTTGGTGAGTTCTCCCTCTTAGGAGAGATTGTAGACAGTAAATGCTACCCCGGGGTGATGAAACCAGGACAAACTAAAACCCATCGCTCCTGTGCTATTCGCTGCATCAGTGGTGGTGTTCCTCCGGTGTTCTTCGTGTACAATCAGCAGGGGGATAATCTTTATCTGCTCCTAGTAGATCGGCAAAACCAGGCGGTTAACTCTCGGATTTTGGATAAGGTAGCTGACCCTATCCGCATCACTGGGGAAGTAGTTCAATATGGGGATATGTTTGTCCTCAAAGCTGACCCAGAAAGTTATGAACTGGTGACTCAGTAAAGCTGGGGATGATGGGCAATCCATGGGTAACGAAATTACCTACACTCCCCCCTTATTCCACACTTGTCTAGAATTTGACAAATTATCTTAAATATGTATTAACAGAAAAGGGTAGATTTAGGTATCCTTATCCCACCCCTTTTAGGTGTTCTATCGTCATTAATTTACCCATTCCTGTTATTACTGGAGTAATGCTTTACTAGGAAAGGATATACCACTCTTCCTGAAGAACGGAAATGATTGCCAATAGTATCAATAACCTTAATCCTAAATTGCTGCTGGTTGTCTCCCGAGCCCTGGCAGCATTGCGACCCTCGGTGATTGCTTTCCTAATTGCAAACGCTAGTATGCTCAGTGGCGGGAAGGAAACACCAATATCGTTTTGTAACGTTCTGTTTGTTGGCAATCTCTGTGCGTCTTTGGCAGTGGTGGCTTTTTTTGGAGCAATTCCTATTCTAAATGAACTTAGAAAGTTGAATGTAAAGCTGCTTCTGGGATTGTTTATTAATGGTTGTTTAGCCGCCTTACTGTCTGCACTGATTTTCCTGGGATTACAACACACTACTGTCACCAATGCAGTCTTATTGGGGCGATTTGGTCCAGTACTCTATGCTCTGGCAGGAGCACTTTTCTTTGGCAAGCGTATTCTGAAATGGGAATGGATTGGCTTTTCTCTGATTGGCGTCGGTGTTGTTGGTATTGTTTTTAAAAGCAGTAATTATCAAATCAATCAGGGAGACCTTTTAATACTGGCTTCAACGTTTTTGTATGCAGTTACTTCGATTATCGGCAAGTTGACCCTTTCTAAAAACAAGAGTTTGTCGGTAATTGTCTTCAGCCGTAACTTTATCTCAGCTGTAATATTTTTCGCGATCGCTAGTTATTTATTTGGTCCGTCTCATTTTGGAGATGTCTTTTCAGGTCAGCTTTGGATGGTGATGGGGATCTATGCGCTAATTATCATCGTGATTACCCAATTTCTCTGGTACGCTGCCCTAGAAAAGTTAGACTCCAAGACCGTGGGTAAGTGGACTGTATTATCTCCCGTATTTGGGATAGTTTATGCGCTAATTCTGAATGGAGAACGCCCTTCACTGATGCAAGTAATAGCATTTATTGTGATCATGATTGGAGTGTCGATCACTAACTTTAGTAAACAACAGCCCCAACCGATAAAGGAAATTGCAGCTAGAGGAGAAAGTTCTGCATCTTCTATGTAAGTAGATAGCAGTTATCAATTCAGTGAGGTAGTTACTAGGAGTGGTTAGGGAGTAGGGAGTAGGGAGGGGTGCATCTCATTTTTGCAATTAAACAAAAATTCTAATAAAATTCCCAAACTGCCTACACTACCCACCCTCCCTAAAATCCCCACGCTTCCGACACTTCCGGCACTTCCCTTCTTTTTTACAAAGATGAGATGCACCCAGTAGGGAGTAGGGAGTAGGGAGTAGGGAGTAGGGATTAGGACAAAAATTTTTGTACCTCATCAGTATGATAATTGCTATAAAAGGAGTAGAAAAGAGTTAGCAATCGGTATAGTAAAATCAGCATAGTAAAATCAGCTTGTAATTTAATGAAAGTAAGAAGTAATATAAGAAGTAATGTAAGATGAAATTACTTTCCATTTGCAATCCTTCTCGATACTCTAGTCCGTTACTGGACATACCCATATTTTACCAACGGCTAGCCCTCGACGAACGATTTGAATTCTTCCACATCCCTACTGAGGGCGTATTCACCCAAGGAGCGAAGACTGAATCGATTCAGGTAGCTTCGGTGAAGGGAATACTACCTTACACTACCTTTCTCGAATTAGATTCACAAGCCCAGGATTTGCGATCGCTAGAGGAGTTTGACTTGGTATTTTGTCGCACCTTAAAGCCTTTTCCTGAAGGATATCTAGATAGACTACGATTGTGGGAACCGTTTGTAAAATTTGTTAACAGTCCTACTGGAATTCATGAGCAAATTCAGCAAGAATTCTTCCTCAAAGTAGCCAGTAAATTTACACCAGACATGATAGTAACCGGTAGCTGGATGGAAGGATTGGCTTTTTTTGAAAAGCACCAAGTTATTGTGGCTAAGCGATATAATAGTTGTGGTGGTAGAGGAGTTTTTAAAATTTGGGATCACAACGGTCATTTCTTAGTGGATAATCCCTTTGCAGCTACCAGGGAGTTTAGTCACTTTTCCGAGGTGATGAATTATCTGAAAGGTTCCACAGGTAAACCACTACAATTTGTGAAATACTTGCAGCGAGTTGATGTGGGAGACAAGCGGATTGTTGTGGTAGATGGTGAAATTTACGGTGCCTATATCCGCCGTTCGAAAAGTGGTCATTGGGTGCATAATGTCAGCGTAGATGGAGAATGTTTCTTATCAGATATCAGCTCTGAAGAAAAAGAAGCAATTCACGCTACCTTTAAACACTATCGCTGTCGGGGTATACATACCTTGGGATATGACTTTTTGATGAATGATGAGGGTAACTGGTGCATTAGCGAAATCAATGGAGGAAATATTGGTGGCTTTGCTAGATTAGAACTGTTAACCAACCAATCGATAATGGAGCGATTGTTTAGCTGGATGATTGAGTTTTATCGAAAGCCGAGAAAAAACCTATCGTTATCTTTGGTTGAGGATTAGGAGTGTTTAGTTCTCTAAATTATAATTGAGAGAGAGCAAATAATTACGGGCAACAAAATAAGTGCAGAAAAATGTCAACTAAACAAGAGAATTTCTGTGCAGATTTATCAGAGCATCCCAACATTCTGGTAAGGCAATATAAAGAGACTGATTTTCAAGCAATTGCATCTATCTATAACGAGTCTATCGTTGCAGGCAACAGTACGATGGATTGCCAATTTTATACCGCTGAGGACATGGAAGTACTCGCGAATAAGTTTGGCGATCGCGAAACCATACTGGTTGCAGAACGAGAAAGCTGTGTTATCGGGTGGGGTGTCATCAAGCGCTATAGCCCTCGCTTAGGCTACCGTGTTTGCTGCGAGATTTCGATTTATTTTTCTTTAGCGGAAACCGGTAAGGGTTACGGCAGTATTTTACAAACAGCATTGCTCAAGAAAGTTGAGGAGTTTTGCTATCACCATGTCGTTGCTAAAATTTTGGGCTGCAATCAAGGGAGTATTGAATTTCACAAGCGATTTGGATTTGAGGTTGTAGGTGTTCAAAAAGAAATTGGGTTTTTCAAGGGACGCTGGCACGACATGGTTATTATGCAGCTTGTTTTATCCCATATCTTACCTTACCGTCCTGAACTATAACATTCTGTGTTTTAGTTTTGAGCATGGGAGGAGCTTGCAACGGATAGTTCGAGCGGATGTAACGGATAGCAATATGGGAAGGAGGTCGAAGAGGTGCAGCGATTTCTTTATCGTTTCAATCAGGCTTGCTATAGCTTGAATAAATCTTTGATGATATGAGGAATAATCATCATGTGTTCTGAATCAAAATAAGCTGAGATATTTCTCAATTTTTTTCAGACGATAGTGAGGAATTTATCAGCTTTCTCTCAGCCTAGAGCTTTAAGGTTTATACAGTCAAGTCAACCAGTGAGGAATTATTAGTTAGGTAAATCTAGGGATGAGGGATTAAGTATTAGGGATTAGGCTTTGAATAGTAAACTCTAACAGCATTCCCCTAACACCATTCTCCCACCTAGTAATACTATCAATTTCGGTTAATCCATTCGTAGGATGGTTAATCCGATTTTGTTAATTTTCAATTTTTAAGTCTCTATTTTCAGAGAATCAAGTTTTTTAAAAAATTAGAGGATGGCAAAATGATTCAGATTATTACTGGCATGAAGACTTCTGTATCCGACCAAAGTCTTCCCAAGAGTATCCAGCGCTTAATTAGTAATATCCAAAGTCAGTCGGTATTGGTACCGAAAATTGCTCGTTTGTGCATTTTGGATGCACGCATCTCACCGGAAGACTTGATGGGATGGGCTGACTTTGATCATCCCATCACCGACAGCTACGGTCGAAAGCTACTGTACGAGTGTGGTTCCTTTGAAATTATGGTGATGTCTTGGGCTCCAGGAGACTACAGCACGATTCATGACCACGGCACAGCCCAATGGGGAGCAGTACAGTGCTTTGGCGAGGCGGAACACTACGTGTATACCTTAACAGATGGAGTGCTGCAAACCCTGAAGCGACTGGACTATAGCTCTGGAGAGGTAAAGGCGGTAGCTGACGATATGATTCACCAGATGGGCAACCCCGGAGAATCCTGCTTTTTTAGCCTTCATGTATACGGGACCGAAAACTCCAAGGGCTCGATTACTAGCAACGCACGAATCTTTGACCTGCTTGAAGGCAGCATTCAACGCACTGATGGAGGGGTGTTCTTCTGCTTGCCAGAGACACAAATTAAAGAGCGGCACTACGGCTTACAAGCAGACACTGATACCACGCTCAGACACCACGAAAAAATGCGCGATCGCATTTGTCGAATCCTTGCAGTAGAGGACAATCCTCTACTCCGCTCAAAATTAGCTGTGTTAGACGAGCAAATGTCACAGCTTAAGTAAGCTAAAGATAATTGGTAATTGCTAATTGGTAATTGCTAATTGGTAATTGCTAATTGGTAATTGCTAATTATTACTTTTCAAGTAAGCATTCAGCTGTCAGCCTAATGCTGTCAGCCTAATGCTTAAAATAAACATCGAACAGGATAATTTAATAGTTTGAGATTTTAAAGAATTGAAAGTTTGGGGATTTGCCTATCTAAGTATTCAGCCGTTGGCTGATAGCACCTCAAGTAGCACAGGCTTCTAGCCTGTGATGTACCCCATAAGCTGATACGCGACACGCTGATAGCTGTTGGCGTAGCCTGCGCGTAGCGCATATGCTTACCTTTTCAATTTTCAGTTTTTAATTTTAAAATGACCAATGACTAAATCAATCAATCCAAACTAATTTGTGAACCCCATAGGTCTTGAGGTAGAAATGAGCGGTCCATTGGAATTGGTGCTACTGGTTCAGTTAGGGTAAATTTGCCACTCTCAATCCATTGCTTTAATTCCATAGCAACTTGCCGGGAGAGGAAAATACTAGCAAGAGGAGCTACACGTACTAATTTACCATCAATAGTGATCCGACCAGACTTCAGCTGAGCGTAGCTGACTAACCCAAAGGTTGGACGCACCCGTCTAGGAATGGCAAAATCTACCACTGGTGCAACAATGTCTTGATCTTGTACAGCACAACGTTGCACTACTTCTTCATTCAGTACTGGCATTGGTACGCCCACACCCAGCATCAGAGAGGGGCCATAATTTTTAAAGTAACAACCCCGCACCCATTTGGGATTCATTTGCTTGGCATCTCCAATTAAAGCTAGAGTTGCTGCTGGTCCTATGGGTGTCTGATTGGGAAGGCGTTTTTGCAGTGGGAAGTGTTGGGTCCCTTCCCAAGCAATATAGCCAATACCTCCACCCATAAAAATCCGTGTGCCAATACCCACTAGCTTCAGTTCCGGATCATTGATTAGGGGTGAGATTGCTCCTGGGTTAGAGTAAACCGCATTGGAGAGTTTGGGCTGCAGCAAACCCAGATAAGTATACAAGGGGCGATCGCCTCCATTCACCCCTACAATGAAGTTTTGATACAGATTGCGGGGATTGAATAAGTAAAACTGATTAATCCTATCCTTAGTGATCGTGGTCTCAAAGGAGCTTCTAGGATAACAATCTGTCACCTGTCCAAGGGCTTGCAGGTTGACCGGTTTCCCAGCAATCAGGTCTTCAATGACATGACCACCACCCCTTTGCCTATGTTCTTCCATATCTGGAATCTCACGGTTATCTGGGTAGTCAACAACTTGAGTTGCTCCCAAAAACAAATCCACTGCTCCGAAGCCAGTGTAAGCTGGAACCCCATCTAACCAACATTTCCGTATTTTCACGGGTGGGTCAGTATGTCCCAAATTCATGATTGCTCCGGAAGACTCCATCTGCTCAAAGGTACCGGTAGTAATGATGTCTACTTCTTTCGCCGCCTGAGTCACACCGATGTCTGCCACCCGTGCTTTTAATTCTTCCACTGTCCACACTACGGCACAGTTACCCTCGATTTTGTCATTAATTTGAGCAATGGTTCGCATAGGGATTGGGAATGAGGAGAAGGGTTTTCCAAAATATCACTTGTCAGTGGTATCTTAGCTCACCTCGGTCAGGCTGAGTGATCATAGGCAGTTGTTAAGTAAGTATTCAGCTATCAGCTATCAGCTATCAGCTATCAGCTATCAGCTATAGCGCTTTTTAAGCTAGTAAGGTACAAGTTTTTGGGTTTTAGGGAGCAGGGAGCAGGGAGCAGGGAGTAGGGAGCAGTAAAGTCAGAAGAGGGAAAAGGTAAAAAATTATGTGTACCTCATGAGGCTAAAAACCGCTATATCAGCTATCAGCTATCAGCTAATGCGCACGCTACTTGAGGTGCTTTTGAATACAACAGGTAAGCATTGGAATAATGCTGAGTTACGTCAGCACCTCAAGTAGCGTGGACCTTTTGCCCACGGCTGACGGCTGACGGCTGACGGCTGACGGCTGACGGCTGACGGCTGACGGCTGAATGCTTAAGTTGTTAAAATCCATAGCTCGCGTTGTAACGGTTGAAGGCTTATGAAGGTTTACTCTTCCTCCTTCTCGATTTGATCTGATTTGTCGGATTTGGGGTGATTGTCCGATTCAGTGCTATCCTGGGAATCCTGTGATGTAGTCGGGCTGGCTAAATCAGGATCTGGTGATGCGATCGCAACGATTTCTGAAGGGGTCTGGGTATGTCTGATGGATATCGGACTAGTTTTCCATTGATCGAGGATATCTTTAATTAAAACTTCTTTGAGCCAAACCTGACCAACTACTGTTAATGGTAAAGCTAACAGTAAACCTAAAAAACCAAAGAATGTCGCGAAAAATACCTGAGCCAAAAGGGTTACTGCTGGTAGCAGGGATACCTGTTGCTTCATGACCAGGGGAGTTAGCAAATTACTTTCCACCTGCTGAATAATAATGTAGAGAATTAAAACAGCGATCGCTTTCCAGGGTGCATCTAGTAGAGCGATCGCAATCGGTGGGACTACACTCAATCCAGGGCCAATATTGGGGATAAATGTCAAGATACCTGCCAAAGCCGCCTGTGCCAGTGCCAGTTTAACTTGTAGGATGACCAAACCCACAAAACTTAAGCCAGAAATGGCAGCAATGTTAACGAGAATGCCTACTAACCACCCCCGTAAAGAGTGATCACATAGAGTCAAAATTTCATCAACTCGACGGCGATAGAAAGACGGGAAAAGTCGTATAAAGCTTTGACGATAAGCGTTGGGGTCAGCCAGTAGCATTATGGTCAAAACTAATACCAGCAAAACTTGGGCTACTACAGCCAAAGAGTTAAAGGCAATGGAGAATCCACCACCCAATAACTGATTAAGTAACGGTTGTAGCTGTTGAATTAGCTGATCTATTTGGAGCTCGGGGAAAGTAATCAGATCTGGGGGAAGACGCGCTGACAACACCTCCAACCACTGACCTAATTTTTCTATACCCCTAGGAACTTGATCAGTTAACTCTAGGACTTGGTCGGCAAAGGGTGGCACAATTAGCCAGTAAAACCCTACGGTTAGAGCAACCATCAGAAGAATTGACAGCAGCACAGCAAAAAGCCGTTTGATGCCAACCCGGCGGAATTTTTCCACCAAGATATTTAAGGCATTGGCAAGTACCACAGCAGTAAATATCAGCAGCAGTACTTTACGGATTTGCCACAGGATGTATAACGAAAGGATAAAGGCAAGTAGACCAATCCATGTGCCTAGACTCATGGTGAAACCTCGCAGTGGCTCTATGCAGTCCCAGACCTAATTTTAGTTGTATGGGGCTCAAAAACCTGATTTTACCTCAATTCTACAGATTTTAGGTTTTCAAATTTTAGGTTTTCAAACAGACAGGATGCGATTAGCCCGAAGGGCTACGCTACGCGAACGCTCCGGGAGCAGAAGATGGGGGTGATGGGGTGATGGGGTGACAAGCAGCTTGAAAGGGAGGGTGACCGGGTTTAGGTAGGGTATCCTGCCCCTCGGGAAACATAACTATGCTCTTTTTAGTCTAATTAATCGCTTATACTCATCCTCAAGGAAGATATATTTAATGTTTATTTCCCATCGTTGGCAGTCCAGAATCGCTCTACTCACAGCATTGGGGATCACTTCAACTGTGGCGTTACCAATGTTGATGGCTACTCAAGCTACTGCCCAGTCTAGATTCTACATCGAGCCACAGTTGGCTCAATTTACCCAAGTCATCATTCCTGCTGGGACTTTGATACCAGTTGAATCCGACGACGCCAAGAGAATCATTGTCACTCGTAATGAAACTCTACCGATAACGGTGATAGTAGCTAGAGATGTAGTCTCCTTTTCAGGAACCCTCCTAATTCCAGCCGGTAGTGAGATTGAAGGTGAAGTGCGTCCAGTTAACAGAGGTTCTCAGTTTGTCGCCGAAGAGTTGATTCTCAGGGATAGTGATCAATCCTTATCTATTGATGCCACCTCCGAGGTTGTCACCAAAACTGAAACTATTACCAAAAACACTGATCCGGATTTGCTCAAAGGTGCTGCTATTGGTGCAGCTGCCGGGGCTGTACTTTCTGAAATCTTTGGTAAGCTTGAGTTTTGGGAAGTTTTAGCTGGTGCTGGACTCGGTTTGGTTACAGAACTTCTCCTTGCAGGAGGTCAGGAAGACGTAGAAGTAGTTGTCATCGACCCTGACACAGATTTAGATGTAACCTTGAAGTCTGATTTAGTCCTTAACATTGACAATCGCTAATCTGAAGGATGAAGGATGAACCCTTCACCCTTCATCCTTGACTTGATAATTAATAATTCATCCTACCCGACGGTAAAGCTATCAGGCGAAGATCCTTAATCGTTAATCTTACCCTACACCGAATTGCTAAGGGCGAACATCCTTGATAATGTAAGCATTCACTTATAGCGCTACGCGCAAGTAAGAAGTTAGAAGTCAGAAGTCAAAAGTAAGCTATGACTAAGTTTCGGAGTTTAGGAGCGATGCAGAGGTGCGACCCGTGGCGAATTTAATTCGCCAACGGAAAACGCACCATTACGGTCTTGGGGGTTTCCCCCATGAGCGACTGCATCAAGACAATGTCCTAACAGTAGCGCGTAGTGCTATATCAGCTATTAGCCTATGCGCTAAAGATAGTGCTACTTGAGGTGCTATCAGCGTGTCGCGTATCAGCTATCAGCCTATGCCCAACAGCTGACTGCTGACTGCTGACTGCTGACTGCTTACTTGATAATTCATCCTTAACCAAAAGTTACTGTCACCTTAATATTCATCTATTATTATCTATTACTATTAACTATTTAGTCACCAGGTCGTCAGGATAGCTAAGCTGATGGATCTTTATCGCCGCCTTCTCTGGAGTACTATTTTGGTATTCAGTAGTTTAGTTACACAGATTCCAACAGCCTCAGCTGAAATTAAGGAATACCACGTCATCCTTAACTCTGATAGCAGTCAATCATTTGAACGCCTAATTCAGCAGACAGAGAATTTGGCTCAAACTAAACTAAATCAGGAATTTACCGGAAATCCTGATATTACCAGCATTTCTATGATGATTTTAGGTGAACGCAATGGTCAAGTAGTCCCTTTAATGATTGCAACAGTTTCTCGCTCTCAGTGGAAACAATTCCCCATAATCCAGCGATGGGCGAGTTATTTTAGCAATTCTGAAATGCTATTGGGGTTCAGAGCTTCTGATTCATCTCCAGCTCCTTCAAATCCACCTAAATCTTCAGTATTACTTGAAGCTTCATTGGAGGATGATCCAGGTTTTCGAGATGATTAACTAGTTGAATTAACTAGTTTAAATAAAAACTTGGCAACGGTTAACCTTAACTGTAGCAGTGTTAATCCTTTTTAGGTAATTATTTTCACAATTTAGTTTCACAGGTTAAGACTTAACTAATAAATAGTTAAGGTATGGTAAATCTTAATATCAACGAAAAAACACTATAAAGTTAAGACATGCTTAACCATCCAGTTAACCGCTCTTAACCTTAAAAAGATATATCTAATCAGTAGCTAAAAACTAGTACAAGCGTTTACCAACGCAATTTTTTTTAGTAATCAATGCTAGCCATATGAGCGACACCAGGGTATCAAAAAGTAGACAAATATCAGGGTTTAATAACCTTGGCTCACTACTTATGCTTTCAAACAGGGGTGTTCTCACGCTTGGACTGGTTTTCTACTGCAGCATAGCTATAAAATTATTAGCAACAGGGCTGAATTTGTTATAGCCTTTTGACGATTGTTTTTCAGCTAGCTCTGGTGGTAATGGTGCTCAAACTTTGTGATTCCGCTGATTCTTGTAGAGAGATAAAGAGATACTAGAATGTCTAAGCTAACTCGCAGAAAACTGCTAGTTTTCTTTGGGGCGAGTACTGCAGCTACTGTGTTGGCTCCTCAGATAGGCCAAAAACTGTTAGGTGGTGACTATAGTGTTGCCAATGCAGCTACCAGTACTATGGGTATTACCCCGGTGCGTTTACCCCATCCCTTGCCGATTTATCAAACTAAAAAAAGTGCCTTACCCACTGGCATTAATCAAAGCCAACTGCTTGAACCAAGTTCTGACATCAGTCTGGCTACCTACACGGTCATTGATGATGTAGTAGTACCGCCGGAGTACGAACGGTATGTAATTGTCAAATGGGGCGATCGCGTTTTCCCTAATCCAGACGATTATTTTGGCTATAACAACGACTACACTGGCTTTGTTCCTGTAGGTAGAAGCTCTAATGATGGCTATCTCTGGGTCAATCACGAATACGTTTCTTTTCCATTTTCTGACCTAGCTCCCGGTACTTCCAGCAGCTTAGCTGGATTCCCCACTAGCTTTGAGACGGTGATTGGCTATCCTCTACCGTCTAATGTGAATGATATAGAACTGCTTGGAGAATTTTTCTACAACCAAGGAGGTTCTATTGTTCGCATCCGTCGCAATGGTTCCGGTGAACGTTACCAAGTTGTTAAGGATGACTCCAAGAACCGTCGCATTCACGGTCTTTCTGGTTTAGGAATCAATGCTCAGCGGAGTGATGAGTTTAAGAGTGTTACCTCTTGGGGCTCCAGAAGCCATCAGCAAGGGGATCAAAACTACCTGGTGGGAACAGGACCAGCAGCAACTGAAGTGTTTTCTCTGAGTTCCGATGGCTTAGGGAACAAGATTATCGGTACTGCTTACAACTGTTCCGGTGGAACTACCCCTTGGGGTACCATTTTGACTACTGAAGAAAATTTCCAGGGTAGTGCCAGATTCTTCAATGGTGTTACTGAAGCTGTGCTACCTAATGGCACTCAGACTGGCTACACCGAAGGTACCACTGGGTCTGTATTCGGTCTGGTCGGTGAAAAGTATGGCTGGATGGTAGAGATTGATCCAGTTAACCCTAGTGTTCGTGCTAAGAAGCACACTGCGTTGGGACGCTTCCGTCACGAAAATATTACTTTCCGTACTGAGGCTGGTAATAAGTTAGTTGCTTACATGGGAGATGACCGCCGGGGTGGTCACACCTGGAAGTATGTTAGTAAGGGCAAACTGCGGGGCCTCAGTGATAAAGATAACAGTAAGTTATTTGAAGAAGGTACTCTCTACGTTGCTAAATTCAATTCCAATGGCACAGGTGAGTGGATACCATTGGTCTTGAGTACTCCCACCAATCCCAATGCTCCCTCTGAACTGGCTTCTGTTGAGCTAGCTGCTTTAGGTGAGGCACAACGAGATGGTCGGGTGCGCTTACCAAAGCGTGCTGGTATTGCTGGTGCTACTGAGGATGGTGGCTCGTTGGTGGTAGATCTCACTAATGAAGCAACTGCCCTCCCTGGTTATAAGAAGAAAACCCTGGCAGATTTCTACACTAGCCAAGGTGCTATTGTCGTTGATTCTTTCCTGGCAGCTAATCTAGTTGGTGGTACTCCCTCATCCCGCCCTGAGGATCTAGAAGTCCATCCCCGGACTAAAGCGGTATTCATTGCCTATACCGACCATATTGCTGGTGGAGATGGCTATCCAGATTCCCGGATCTTCCAAACTGCTAAACTCAACGCTGATGTTGATGCTAAGCAGCCTTCTGGTGGGATTTACAAGATTATTGAAAACAGCGCTGATGGTACAGGTACTAGCTTCCGCTGGACTCGATTCGTGGAATCTGGAGAAGCTGGAGCAGACGATGGTGCTGGTTTTGCTAATGTAGATAACTTAGCCTTCGATACTAAAGGTAATATCTGGGGTGTCACCGATATGTCTACTAGTCAGCACAACGGTTTTAGAACTGGTGCTGAGCCAACAGAACGCACCATTGACCACACCGACACTGGTGCTACTAGTTCTTTGGTTGGGGTTTATGGTAACAACTGGGTGTTCTATGTTCCCACTAGTGGGCCTAATGCTGGGGAAGTCATCCCCTTTGCTTATGGTCCAGTGCGTTGCGAGATAACTGGTCCAACCTTTATTGGTGATACTCTAATTGTTGCAGTACAGCATCCTGGGGAAAGTGTACCCATTGGTGCAGGTCAGCCGCCTCTGCAACGAGATATTGAAATCCTGAACTTGGATGGAAGTCTGTTTACTCAGAGCCGGACTGTACCTCTTGGTAGTAACTGGCCTAGTAGCTTACCTAAGGCTGATGGTGGTGATGGCAATCCCTCTGGACCACCCCGTCCTTCTGTAGTTGGTATTCGTCGCAAGTCTGGTGAAAGGCTTGTTTAGACTAATGTTGGTTTAGACTAATGGTAAGCATTCAGCTATCAGCCGTCAGCCGTCAGCTTATTTTATTCACAAGCACCATGAGTAGCCTAAGCTATGGGCATAAACTATTCGCTTAGCATGGCCTCAGACCTTGAGCACTTCAAGTAGCGTGGGCGTAGGTTGTTAGCTGATAGCTGATAACTGATAGCTGACGGCTGAATGCTTACGACTATGTTTGTTTAGACAAGACAGCAGA
>NZ_JAAHIE010000279.1:0-9446 GCF_010671945.1 Moorena sp. SIO4E2 | reverse complement strand
TAAGGTTCCAACCAACTGTTCGGAGTCAGGTCGTGTGCCCCAGCGAATCAGCACTACTGGTGTTTGGGGATTCAATCCTGCTTCACAAAATTCGGTGACAATCCGAGGCAGATTATGAACTCCCATATAAATCACAATAGTTTCTGAGCCATTTGCGATCGCATTCCAATTCACCTGAGGTCGATACTTGCCCACTGACTCATGACCTGTGACAAAGGTGACGGAAGAACTATAATCCCGATGGGTCAATGGAATTCCCAGATAGGCTGGTGCTGCAATTCCTGAAGTTATCCCTGGTACCACCTCCACTGGCACCCCTGCCGCGATCAAATCCCCCATTTCCTCACCACCACGACCAAACACAAAGGGGTCTCCCCCTTTCAGCCGTACCACCACGGCATGAGAGTGGGCCTTTTCAATCAACAGCTGAGTTGTCTGTTGCTGCAACATGGAATGACGACCCCTGCGCTTTCCGGCATTAATCTGTTCCGCCTGGGGATTAATCATCTTCAACACTTGCGGACTGACTAGGGCATCATAAACTACCACATCTGCAAATTCTAATAACCCCTTTCCCTTCAAGGTCATTAATCCGGGATCTCCAGGACCTGCCCCAACCAAATACACCTTACCCAAACATTGATTGCTCACTACCTTCGCATCCTTGATGTCTTCGTGGTTCATTGCTGCCTAATCCCATCCATAATCAAATCCACTAATGCCTCACTCACACCAATTGGTTTTCCGAGATTCAACTGCACTTGAGGGAACTTCTGCTGTATCTCCAGTAACATTTGTGCGATCGCATCGGTAATTCTTCCCTCAAAAAGAAAATATGCCAAAATGGCAATCCTTTTTGCTCCAGAGTTTGCTATTATAGAGACCTGCTCCCAAAGGGACGGCTGTACTGACCAGTCGGCCGCCACAGCCCCCAACTGGTTAGCTACAGCCCCCGTTTCTTCTTGAACCCCAGGGCGGCTCGTTCCATGGGACAACAAAATCTTGGCATCGCCATCTAGCTTTGCCCATTGATTTCTCAACAGCCTCACCAAAGCTGGATTAGCTCCCAAGTGAGGCAGTAGATGAATCACCATTTCACTACCTAATTTCTGTTGCGCTAGAGATACTTGCCAAGGAATATCCTCCATGACATGTACTCCCCGCAATAGAAATAGGGGCAATAGTTTCAATTCCTGACAGCCAGCACCTTTAGCCAGCTGAGCAAATCGGACAATTTGCTGATGTAGGGGTAAATCAGCTAGTTCTAAAGTTGCTGTACCTACCAAAGGTGCGCTCTTACTTGGCGAATTAAATTCGCCACGGGTCGCACCTAAAGGTTGACTGGAAAGACCGTTAGCTGTTAACAGATCACCGTCACCACTGCTGCCCTGTGGTGAGATTGTCGGTAAGATTGTCGGTGAGATGGTCTGTCTAGCCTTAGCTTGCTCAGAGGCTAGTCGAATTCGCAGCAACTGAGCCAATTGTGCCATAGCCCGCTGGGGACGCAGGTCATGACTGCCGTGGGAGATTAACAGATAAGCAGATGAGGGTGACAAGAGTATAGTGAACTACCTTGATCGAATGTGTTAAATAATACTATCTTCCCTAGAGAGAGAATTTTGTATAAACTATTTCTAAAGAATGTTGCATTGCGCTAATTTCCTTGCTACTGCACCAGCATGAAGCCACCAGTCAAATCCCCCAACCCAGCGCCGTGATGGCAAATGTCCTACTTGGGCTTGGAGTTGGAACTCGAAGTCTTGATCTCGAAGATGGGAGTTGTGAACGGGCCAGCTGATGCAATCGCAAAAACTATAGTAATCCTCTCCTACTGCTTCATAGATCCGGCTTTGAACACTAAAACCAAAGCGTCCACCACTATAGTTGATCCAAAGTTGGTCAATTTTAAGCAATTGGTCACAGGGCAAATTAGCAATATCTTGCTTATTGAGATAATAGCCTGGGGTTTTGTTAACCAACTGACATAGCATATCCCAGGTTTCTTGGTCTGCATCTTGCCATTTTTTTCGAGCTAGTAAATCCTGTAATCGAGTGTAGTCTAGGTCTACTGCTGAGATTAACCGTTGACTAGCACAGGCATGAATCACTGGCTGGATAGCTGGTGAGGTCGAGTTGAGCGCTTGCAATACTTGATCCGCAGATTGGTAGCGCTTTTTAACCGTATTGTGGACTAACTTATCCAGGATGTTACCCAAATGTTTACTGACCGATTTCCCTGATGGCAAGAAATCACGCCATACCCAGCAGTTATTGAGAGAATCATGCATATCCAAAGGTGGTACCCCTGTCAGCAAGTGAAGGCAAGTGACACCTAAGCTATACAGATCACTGGCAGGAAAGGCTTTCCCCCTAATTTGTTCTGGTGCCATGTATTCTGGGGTACCGATAACCGTACCTGTTTGTCCATTAGCTGTGTCAGTGATGAATTTGGCAATACCAAAATCAATCAGTACCAGCTCCTTTGATTCTGTTAGAGGAAGGCGTTGGGTTTTGTTCGAGGATAATCGGCGCGGATTTCTCTGGGATTGAATAATCAGATTTTGGCTCAGGGGTACAGTGGGAGAACTATAGCTAATTCCTGGACTTTGGGCAACGTTCGCCTTTGTAGAGCTGTCGCGGCGAATAATGTTCTCTGGCTTGATATCCCGATGAATCACCTGATGCTGATGAATATATTGCAGCACAGGTAAGATATCTTGTAATAATGCCCAAATTTGCTTCTCGTTGTATATCTGTTGTTGCTGCAACTCTTTGCTTAGGGTTTGTCCAGCAATCCACTCTTGGATCAAATAAAGCTGTTCATTCTGTTCAAAATGTGCCAACAAGCTAGGAATTTGGGGATGTTTGCCTAATTCATCCAATCGCACCGCTTCTTGGTGAAACAGTTCAATGGCTTTTTGGGAAACCCCTCTGTGTTGACTCTCCAGATAAAATTGTTTAATAACACAGTGAGGTTGAGAAGGGATATCTTCATCTACTGCCAAAAACGTTCTACCAAATCCACCGCGACCAATGGGATAAAGGGGTCTATATCGGTCTTTCAACCTTAATTTATATCCACAATTACTGCAAAATTTAGCTGAGTCTGGATTTTGAGGAGAGATGCATCCAGGAATTACACAATAGGTCATTAGTAATTAGTTTTTGTTAATTACACTATTTAATTATTTTTTAAGCTTTACTTGTTAAGTTTGAGCAGTTTTTAGTATTAAGTACACTTTAACTCATTATCCAGTAGCTTGTCATGTCTAGGTATAAACTAACGAGCTTACCGGCTCCGATAGCTTTGCCCAATTGTTGAGGGAACTGCTTTCACGCATTTAACTTGTCACAGCTTATTGCCTGGGCGCACCACTATATAGCCATCCTATCTGATTCGTGAAAGAAATGGGCTGCTTTAAGGCAGAAGGCAGAAGGCAGAAGGGACCGGATTTGGAACTATTTTTTAAGAAGTCCAGTGATTTTACAAATGATTTAGGATTGCTATAGTTTTAGTTTACTGTCAGCTAAATGCTGACTGCTGATAACTGAATGCTGACTATAATTATTTCTAACTTTCAAGTTCTAGTTCACATTGACTGAATACATAATTAATTGCTGAATACACTCGCTCTAAATCAGAAATTGTATAATTGTTAATTTCTCTAGTATAGAGATTTTCTTTGAGTTTACCAAACTGCCAAACTTGACCATTGGAAACAATTCCAAATATAGTTTGCTCAGATTGGTCATTAAGCTTTTGAATTGCGACCATTTCTGCTAAACATTGACCCCACCCCTTAATAAAATCATCCTTTTTAGCTTCTACAGCTACAAAATAGGGATTTTCAAAGATTTGTTTGCCAAGGGGAGACCGCTTTGCTAAAATATAATCGGGTATTCCAGTCAGCTGTTGATCATAGGTTATTGGTTTATGACTCCATAAGGTAAATTTATCTCGATACTGTCTATACACTTCCTTCAAGAGCGGAAAAATAATCGTTTCACAAATAGCATACTCTGACTCTTCAACGGTAAATTCTCGAAGACAAAACTCTAAATCTTCTTTAAACGCTTCTCTGATTACAGTGTCAGTTTCCAGGATATAATTGGCTTCAGTAGCAGTAATTGTAAATTCTTTAAGGACTTCGCCAATCGTTTTATAAGAATCGAAGGACATGAGGGAATTGGGAATTGGGAATCGGGAATCGGGAATCGGGAATCGGGAATCGGGTTACTCCCCATCACCCGATCGCCCCATTACCCCATACTTATCATATCTACCACACTTACCACGCCTCCCTCGCTCAGTACACTTCCCCCGCCACTTCTGCAAGAGGTCTAGTTTTAGCAAGTGCTGCCAAAAACTCAGTCAGTTGTGCTGGAATTTGATCGTGGACAATTTGGCGGTATTCAAGGAAATGCTCCAGATAGGCATGATCGCTAAGATACCGTTTCCATACCTGAGGATTGTGCCTGAGGATAGAAAAAAGTTGACCCCAGAATTGGAAGCGGGTTTGGCGCTTGATGCCATTGCGCCAGATAATAATTAGCAGTGCCCAGAAATAGATCAATTTTGGCATTACCAACTTAGGGTGATGGGGTTTCGGCTTCATGTTTAAGTAGTGCCGATAAAGTCTTCCTAAATAGGATTCTGGTTTATATAATTCCCAGAAACAACTGACATATTCCTGAGCCAGTTGTTCTATCGGGCGAGTGGGGATAAAATTGGTCAGGGTTGTCTGATTGATATTTTCTTCATTACCTTCTAGTAAACGCCCCTCTTGTTTGAGCCGATCCCAAAGGGCGGTATTGGGCAAGGCTTGTAACATACTAAAAACTGTATGGGGAATGGCGGTTGCTTCCACAAAATCGATAATGCGATCGCCTGCTCCTGGTTTTTCCCCATCCAAGCCAATAATAAAGCCAGCCATCACTCGCAAACCTGCCCGATTAATTTTCTCAACCGCATCTGCTAAGGGTTGACGAGTGTTTTGGTGTTTTTTGGTCAGGGTCAAGCTATCGGTATTTGGTGTTTCAATTCCCACAAAGACTGAACTAAAATTGGCAGCAATCATCAACTCCAAAAGTTCATCGTCTTCGGCCAGATTCAAAGAAGCTTCTGTGGACAAAGGAAAGGGGTAACCATGCTCTGCCATCCAGGGAGCTAGTTCCTGCAACAGAAGCTTAACATGGCGTTTATTGCCAATAAAATTATCATCAACTATAAATACAGGAAGCCGCCAACCCAGATTATAGAGGGTTTCCAATTCAGCCAAGACTTGAGCCGGGGTTTTGGTGCGTGGTTTACGGCCATATCGCACAGAGATGTCACAAAACTCGCACTCGAAAGGACAACCACGGGAAAACTGTACCGACATCTCGCTATAAGCATCCAATTCCATTGACACTCCCCGCCCTGGAAGGACGGGGATTCTTGCTTCAACGGGGTGACTTGTTATCCCTTGCCGGAGCCAGGAAAAATAGAGGTCTCCTCTCCACAAGCGTATTTGGTCTATGACCTAGGTTTCGGTGTGCCCCACCGTACCTAAAATAGTTAACAAATTTAAGTTAACAAATTTAGATAACAAATTTAGATGAACATTTTTTTGATCTTAGACTTTCATAGACGTCCAAATCGTTAGACTTGATTGTGCAACATGATTATCTCAAAACAGGTTTTTTACACTGTCTACTTATTCAAGATCATGTTTATCTAGAACATTAATTGTTTTTTTGTTATGTTTTTATCTTAACACGGTGCGATAAAACTGTCAATACATAGATGCTCCAAAGGAGCCTTCAGTTGCGAACAAAAAAAAGCCGTCCTGTAAGGACGGGGCGCGATTACCCAAATTTTTTGGTAAATCGTAGCGGGGAATTGGTGTCTTGGTTACATCTGCCCTTTCGCCATTAGCACGGAATACTCCCGAGCTTTCTCCCAGAGCCAGTGCCTCAACAAATCTCGGTAGGGTAATCTCACCTTCATCTAAAATCAGAAAGTCTACTCCTGCTTCTTGAGCTTCCTCTGCTATAGACGTGACATAAGGACCACCAACGGCTACCAATTTGCCCCGCCGTTTCCCCTCTCCAATCAGGTGGAGCATATCAGGTTTCTGGACGATCATACCGGAAACGATCACCACATCTGCCCATTCCCAGTCAGCGTCAGTTTCTAAACGAACATTACGGTCTACTAAGCGGAATTCCCAGGTTTGAGGAAGAATAGCTGCTACAGTAATCAGACCCATAGGGGGTTGGGCGACTTTGCAGCCGATCAGTTCTATGGCTTTATCAAAAGACCAATAGGATTTCGTGAACAGAGGAGACAGGAGTAAAACTCTCACGTTTGATGTTGAAATCAAGAATAGTACAATACTACAGCAGTTCTCAATTGAGGGAATCGGGAATCGGGAATCGGGAATCGGGAGTCGGGAGTCGGGAATCGGGAATCGGGAATCGGGAATCGGGAATCGGGAGTCGGGAATCGGGAATCGGGAGTCGGGAATCGGGAATCGGGAAAAAATCTTGTTTACCTCATTACTATCAGAACCGCTATACATTCTTGTCTTCAACCTCGAACCTTCAACCTCGAACCTTCAACCTCGAACCTTCAACCTTAAACCTTCAACCTTAAACCTTCAACCTCGAACCTTCAATCTTAAACCTTAAACCTTCAACCTCGAACCTTAAACCTTCAACCTTGAACCTTCAATCTTCAACCTTCAACCTTCAACTTTAAACCTTCAACCGACGAAAGTCCTAGTTATATTAAAACCCGACTAACCATGCGTTTACTATGCCTGAGCAATGGTCATGGAGAGGATGTGATTGCTGTCCAAATTCTAAAGCAATTGCAACATTACTCTACTTGTCCAGAACTAGCCGCGTTACCCTTAGTTGGGGAAGGAAAGGCTTATGTGCCATTAGATATCCCCATTATCGGCTCCGTTGAGCAGATGCCATCGGGTGGATTTATCTATATGTCCCAACAGCAAGTGTGGCGTGATGTGCAGGGAGGCTTAGTGCAATTGATTTGGTCTCAATTAAAAGCAATTCGCCGTTGGGCTAAATCAGGGGACTTTATCCTAGCAGTAGGAGATATCGTACCACTGTTGTTTGCCTGGTGGAGTGGTTTACCCTATGGCTTTGTTGGTACTGCCAAATCGGAATACTATTTGCGGGATGAATCGGGATGGTTACCCAATCGACCCCGTTGGGAAGGGTGGTCAGGTTCGGTTTATTTGCCTTGGGAGCGTTGGCTGATGTCTAATCGCCGTTGTTTAGGGGTTTTTCCTAGAGATACCCTGACTACACAGATCTTAAAGCAGTGGTCTATCCCAGCTTTTGATCTGGGTAATCCGATGATGGATGGGATTTATCCAGACTATCCAGCACCAATGGTTTATGACAAAGATGCAGAATTAAACGAAACTAAGCGTACCCTAACTATTACGTTACTACCCGGTTCCAGAATACCGGAGGCTGATCACAATTGGCATCAAATCATCTTGGCAGCATCAGGGTTACTGGATACTTTTGCTTCGCGATCGCTTTTATTTCTCGCTGCCATTGCTCCAGGATTAAGCCAAGATCCTTTACGGGAGGTTTTAGTCGCTCATAGTTGGACTGAGGTCACCTTGCCATCCCATCCATTCAATCTCCAGCTCAAGGACAAAGGGGCTTTGGCCTTTACCAAGCAAAATGGCACACTGATTTTAACCCAGAACGACTATAACCTCTGCCTGCTCCAAGGGGATTTCTGTATCGCCATGGCAGGCACAGCCACAGAGCAATTTGTCGGGTTAGGAAAACCAGCCATTGCCATGCCAGGAGTTGGTCCCCAATATACCCCTGCTTTTGCCGAAGCCCAAACTCGCTTGTTAGGTCCATCGTTAGTAATAGCACAGCAACCAGAATTGGTAGCAAGTATAGCGAAAGAGTTATTCCATAACCCCGACAAGTTACAGCTAATAGCAGAAAATGGTCAGCGACGCCTTGGTCAACCAGGGGCAGCAGCTAGGATTGCTAAGTGTTTGATGGAAAAGATGAATTATGAATTATGAATTATGAATTATGAATTATGAATTATGAATTATGAATTATAAATTAGACATCTCAGATGTCTATTATATCGGGTGCATCTCATATTTATAAATTTTGCGTAGGGTGCGTTAGGGAAGGGCTAGCCATCATTTTCCGCCTCTTTGCGCCTGGTTGGGACAGCCCGCCCCGTAACGCACCACCGGATCAAACAGCAAAAGTGAGATGCACCCATTATATCTAGCATATATAGGGCTGTTTTAACAGTCCTATTCAAACTACAATTTCCACACATTAAAAACAAGTATAAAGGTTATATATTGCGATGGATATTAAAACTTTGAGTGGTAATACTGTCAGTATTTTGGGTCTGGGAGCTAAAAACCCAATGGATAAAACTTGTGTAGAGATTGCTTACGAGGCTGGAATCAATTACTTCTTTTTTTACAACCTGAATTACACCAGTTTCCTAGAAGGACTAAAGCCTATTCTGGCAGCTCAACGAGATCAAGTGGTAGTTTCCACGGGCAGTAACAGTCGCGATCTTAACCAACTGCGCGAATATTTCGACCAAGTTCGTTCTTTGCTTGATGTGGATACAATAGATGTGTTCTTTTTGGAATATATCTCCCCTAAAGATGATCTCCACCAGGTTGCAGTAGCCTTAAACCAGATCCATACCTGGAAAACTGAAGGATTAATCCGCTATGTTGGCGCAACCACCCATAACCGCAAATTAGCCGTGGAATTATTGAGAAAGCAGTCCTGTGATGTGCTGATGCATCGTTATAACATGGCCCATCGCAAAGCCGAAGTAGAAGTGTTTCCTGCTGCGCTCAAAGCCGACATTCCAGTAGTTGGGTTTACTGCCACTCGTTGGGGTTCGCTGTTGCAAGGGCATAAAGACTGGAAAAATCCAGCTCCAAGTGCTGCTGACTGTTATCGCATGGTACTGCGCCAACCAGCGATTCGCTTAGTCCTCACTGCACCTAAAACCGAATCTGAATTAGTTGAAAATCTCAGGATTTTGCAATCTCCTGAGTTATCTCTTCAGGAAGTAAACCATTGGCAAACCTATGGCGATCTAATTTATGGAACCGGCCAGGATAGCTTCGATAATAAATGGCCTTAATTAGTTAATATCATCTGCGGTTGAAGACTTATAAATAGTAGGTAATAGGGAACAGGGAACAGGGAACAGGGAACAGAGAACAGAGAACAGGGAATTAGGAGGGAGATTACCTACGAAAAGGAAGCTATTTTTTTAAAATTATTATCTTAACATGATCTAATAAAATGCTTGCAGAAGTCGGGAACTTTGGATCGGGCAAATTCGCAGCAGCAGGGAATAAAAATTGACGAAACCCTTATCAAAACTGGGATGCACCCCGGTCTGCTCTGGA
>NZ_JAAHIE010000278.1:0-9509 GCF_010671945.1 Moorena sp. SIO4E2 | reverse complement strand
GTATCAAGCCACCAAACGACTTAAAGACTACGGTTTCGTCGATGATACAGAACGTAGAGTAAAGGTGCCATTAGTCCGCCACTGGTTACTTCAGCATCACTCACTACGGCAAGAGATACTAAAACTGGAGACACTAGACCAAGACCAAAGTGATCCGATCTATAAACTAGCCAATGTACGGTATCAACAGGGGCAAATTCAGACAGCACTAGTGCTCTATCAAGAGGTTTTGCAAGTTAATCCCAATCATTTTAGCGCTCTGTTGGCCCTAGCTGAGGTGTATTTCCAGGCCAACAATTTCAGGAAAGCTGTAGAACTCTATAGAAGAGTTTATCCAGTTAAGCCAGTACAAAGCAAAGAAGGGTTTTTGCGATCGCTACTAAACTATGGAGATCAGTTGATCGAGCAACAAGCATTCACAAAAGCCAAGAAGCCTTTTCAGCAAATGTTGCACATTGACCCTGAGGATCAATTAGCACAGCAGAAACTAGAACATATTGAAGCTAAAATCGCAGCTATTAGTAAGACACCTATCAATCCGGTTCATAGCACCCCCAATCCTACTAGGTTAGGCATCGGCAAACTAGCAGCAGGTGTAGCAATCATTTCCCTGGTTGGTGTGGGATTTTATAACCTATCAACTCCCTGTGCAACCGGTGAACAGAAAGTCTTCGGGATTACATGTGTCGCCACTAATAGTAGTAAGACTAATACTAGTCAGAGTATTAGTCGCGGTGAGCGCAGCTTATTTCCTAGAATTGACAACAACCAAAATATTGACCGTGCTACTGAAGCATTCCAAAACGCCAACTATTCCGAAGCAGCTAAGTTTTTTAAGGAAGCTTGGCAGGCTAATCGAAATGATCCAGAATTACTGATTTACTACAACAATGCCCGAGCCCACCAACAGAGGCAACATCCATTCACTATCGCTGTGGTAGTGCCCATAGACCAAGACAACGACGGGGCAAAAGAAACATTGCGAGGGGTAGCCCAAGCTCAAGATCAGTTCAATGATTCATACGGATTAAATGGTCGATTTCTGGAAATTGCGATCGCTAATGATGGCAACGATCAAGCCAAAGCCAAAGAAATAGCTCAGGCTTTGGTGAAGGAAAAATCTATCGTGGGCGTAATTGGACATGAATCTAGTAAGGCCAGCGAGGCCGCACTCCCTGTATATGACCAAGCTGGCTTAGCGATGATTTCCTCCACCAGCACCAGTACTGATTTAAGCAGTCAAGACATCAATAACAACGTGTTCTTTAGGACAGCTCCTTCTAATCAAGAATTTGCGAAAAAACTGGCTAAACATGTCAAAACTCAAGCTGGCTTAGACAAGGTGGTAATTTTTTATGATGCTGACAGTGTCTATAGCAAAGGTTTCAAACAAGATTTTCAAACCCACTTTGAACAACTAGGGGGTAAGGTGGTTCGGGATATTAAATTAAACGATCCAGACCTGAATATAACTGAAGAACTCACAAGGAATCTTTCTCAAGATCAAGTCAAGGCCGCCATGTTATTCCCGAGCACACATTACATTGATACAGCTGTTGACATTGCTAAAGCCAACGCTCACCTGAACCCTAACCCCAACAACCGAGATCAGCAAGGGCTGAAGTTGTTCGGTGGGGATACGTTATATACTAAGACAATCTTGGAAGAGGCTGGGCAAGAGGTTGAAGGTTTAACTATGGTAGTACCCTGGTTTAGGGAAGTACCACAGGCAATAACCTTTTCTACAGCAGCTAACAAACGATGGGGAGGACATGTTAACTGGGTGACTGCCACTAGCTTTGATGCTACTCAAGCTTTTATTAAAGCTTTGTTCAAGGAAGCCGACCGAAAGCTAGTTCTCCAAAGACTCCAAAATGTTAATCTTGTACCGAGTGATACCTCAGGGTTTAGTTTGGAGTTTACTCCGAAAGGGGAGCGTAATGATAGTAAACCTGTCCTGGTGGAAGTGATTAAGGGTAAATTGAAATTTGTGTCAGAGCAAGACCAAGAGGGGATTGAAAAGTCACCGTAATCATCAAGCCTGGGGCAATACCACCTAATTCCCCTTTAGCAATACTGACTAAAAATACTTACTAAAATTTTAGAATTCTAACCTCGGTAGGAAATATAAGGATCTTAAACATCATCCTAGGGAGTTGTCTATAAAACCTAAATAATTGGATAAAATAGAGTATGGAGTAAATAAAAATAACCTAACTAAAGCAGTAAACGTTATATCTCTATCTCTATCGGAGATGACAAAAAATGATTTCAATAGTTCCTAGAAATCCCTATATTATTGGTCGTCCAATTGATGAGAATGACCCGGAATTATTTTGGGGAAGGCGAAGCTTATTCCGGTTTATTGAGGATAACCTCAAAAATAAAACCAAGGTTATGATAGTGTACGGTCAACGGCGGATTGGTAAGTCGTCCCTACTCCGTCATATTCCTACATCGGTTGACTTAGATAGCTTTGCCTTTGTTCCTTTTGATCTGGAATCCTACAGTCACAAATCTCTTGGTGAGCTCTTAGAGGAACTGGCGATAGAAATCCTGGATAGCTTGGAACTAGACTCCCCTGAAATCCCCTTGCCTGACCGTACCGCCCTAGACACCGACCCCTTGATATTTGCTAACCAGTTTTTGCCCCAATTATATCAAAGCTTGGGCAACCAAAATATAGCGTTATTGCTAGATGAATTCGAGACATTAAATAGCCCAGATTATAACCAATATAATCACCTATTATACGAGCATTTATTTCCTTACTTAAAATCCCTAGTTGCTCGACAGGATAATCTATACCTGATTCTCTGTGTGGAACAGGAATCGAAAGATTTACCGAATTTACTCCGGATATTCAAAGATGCCCCAACCCAAGAAATTGGCTTACTTGATCAACAAACTACCCAGGAGCTAATTACCAAACCAGCAGCAGGACTACTCACCTACGAACCTGCTGCTATCCAAGCCATTTACCAGTTATCTAGCGGGCATCCCTATTTTACCCAAGTCCTATGCTTTGCTATTTTTAGCAGAGCTAGGGAGTTAGAGCAGTGGCAAATCACCCCAGAAGATGTGGAAAACAGTGTAGACCAAGCCCTAGAAAATGCTAGTGCTGGATTGCTAGGGATTAGAGCCGGATTATCTATCCCAGAACGAGTAGTATTCTCTGCGTTTGCCGAGGCGGATAATCTCGTTAAAAATAGTTCTAAAAATAGTTCAGACCAGCCATTACAGCCGTTTTCAGATGAATTGACCTCACTACCAACTGCAAGCCCCCTAAATCCCCCAATTCTGGGGGACTTTAACTCAAGAACCCCCCAAAGTTGGGGGGCTAGGGGGGCAAAACTTGCTGTAAGTCTACTCGAAAACTACGGCGTTATTCCAACAACATCCTTAATAAAAGCACCAGACCAACTAGCGGAACGGGGTTTCTTAGATAAAAATAAATCTAAAGTAACCATTGAATTTATCCGGCGCTGGTTGATTAAACGTTACCCACTCCAGCAAGAAATCCTAGAACTAGAAAAAATAGACCAAGAGCAAACTAATCCCATCTATCAACAAGCCACTACCCAGGATCAACAGGGGGAAATTACCAAAGCCCTAGGACTATATGAACAGGTTTTGGAACTAAACCCTAATCATTTTAGTGCTGTATTTTCCCTAGCTCAAGGATATCTAGAGTTGGGAGAGTTTGAGAAAGCAGTTACCTATTACCAAAGAGCCTATAAAATTGACCAAATCCGTAACAAAGATGGCTTGGTGCGCTCCCTCTTAAATTATGGCAATCAGTTGATAGAGCAACAATCCTTCACAAGAGCAAGAGAGCAGTTTAACCAAGTATTGGAAATTGCTCCAGATAATATATCAGCACAGGAAAAAATCCTGGAAATTCAAAATTATCCAGAGAACTCTGATCGATTAATTCACAATAATTTGTCCTCTGGAATGGTTAGTGATTCTGGGATTATTGCTGAGTTTAGATATGAAATTAATCATCAGAATCTTAGTCAAGGAAATTGGTTAGGTAAACTAGCATTAGGAGTAGCAATCATTTCCCTGGTTGGTGTGGGATTTTATAAGGTATCAACGCCCTGTCCAGCTGGTCAACATAAAGTCTTCGGGATTAGATGCATTGCTACTACTATTAGTCGGGGTGACCACAGCTTATTTCCTAGAATTGACAACAAGGAAAAAATTGACCGTGCTACTGCAGCATTCCAAAACCAAAACTATAAGGCAGCAGCTAACTTGTTTAACCAAGCTTGGCAGGCTAATCCCAATGATCCAGAATTGCTGATTTACTACAACAATGCCCGAGCCCGTCAACAGGGCTTGGAACCATTCACGATCGCTGTGGTAGTGCCCATTGACCAGTCAAAAGACAGGGCACAAGAAATATTGCGGGGAGTAGCCCAAGCCCAACACCAGTTCAATAATTCAGGGGGATTAAATGGTCGATTTCTGGAAATTGCGATCGCTAACGATGGCAACGATCCAGCCACAGCGAAAGAAATAGCTCAAGCTTTAGTTAAAGAAAAATCTATCCTGGGGGTAATTGGACATAACTCTAGTAATGCCAGTAAGGCCGCACTCCCGGTATACGACCAAGCTGGCTTAGCCATGATTGCCTCCACCAGCACCAGTAGTTATGTAAATGGAAAGGTGTTATTTAGGACAGCTCCTTCTAATCTAGCAGTTGGTAAAGCACTGGCTCAACATCTCAAAACTACACTGGGCTTAGACAAAGTCGTAATTTTTTATGATGCTGACAGTGTCTATAGCAATAGTCTCAAAGACTTTTTTAAAAGAGACTTTGAACAACTAGGGGGTAAGGTGGTTCGGAAGATTGAATTAAACAAATCCGACTTTAATATAACAGAAGAAGTCGAAATAAGTCTCTATCAAGATCAAGTCAAGGCCGCCATGTTATTCCCCAGCGTGGAATACATTGATACAGCTGTTAATATTGCTAAAGCCAACGCTAACCTAAACCCTAACCCCAACAACCGAGATCAGCAAGGGCTGAGGTTGTTCGGTGGGGATACGTTATATAGTAGTAAAACCTGGCAAGAGCGTGAACAAGGGGTTGAAGGGTTGACTATCGCAGTCCCCTGGTTTAGGGAATCACCACAGGCAAAAAACTTTTCTACAGCAGCTAGGGAACTATGGCGAGGAGATGTTAACTGGCGCACTGCCACAAGCTTCGATGCTACTCAAGCCTTGATTCAGGCTTTGTTCCAGGACGCCTCTCCCGAGAAAGTTCTCGACAGACTCCGCAAGGTTAATCTTGTAGCGAGTGATACCTCAGGGTTACCTTTGCGGTTTACTGACCAAGGGGAGCGCCAGAGTCAACCTGTCCTGGTGGAAGTGGTTGATGGTGAATTTAAATTGAAGTAAGTTCATCAGGCAATTAATATAGCACTACTCATTCAGGTTAGGACATCATAACAACTAGTAAAAGCTCTTATAGTAAACTTCTGACTTCTGACTTCTGACTTCTGACTTGCGCGTAGCGCTCATCCATTGCCTAGCAGCGGAGAAATATGTCAAAATATTAAGCGTGTGGATTACATCATCTCTAACTACCGCGTTAACACCAACCGCTGTTGCCCTGGGAAACTTTGACGGCGTCCATTTGGGGCATCAGCAAGTTATTGCTCCCATTTTGCCGAAGCCAGTTACTGCTCAAGCTCAAGCCCTGACATCATCTAATCTTGAGCAATTTAGTAACCCAGAAACCACTGGCCCAAATCTAGACCCAAATCTAGAACTAATCTATCCCACAGTAGCCACCTTCAATCCCCACCCCCGAGAATTCTTTTCCGGTCAAGCCTGGAAGCTACTGACACCACCAACAGAAAAAGCACAACAGTTGAGTGCCTTGGGTGTGCAACAGTTAGCCCTATTACCCTTTAACCGGGAGCTAGCTTCCCTGAGTCCCCAGGAATTCGTGGAAAAGATTTTAGTCGAGCAACTCCAGGCACAGCAAGTCAGTGTGGGAGAGGATTTTTGCTTTGGCCATAAGCGAGCTGGCACCGCAACGGATTTGGATGCGATCGCCTCCGCCTACGGTATTACCGTCCATATCGTATCCTTGTACAAACGTCAAGACCAACGGATCAGTAGTTCCAGCATTCGCCAATCCTTAACGGAAGGGGATATCGACAAAGCCAACCGATTTCTAGGACGGCCATACACCCTAATCGGAATAGTAGAGAAAGGTCAACAACTCGGTAGAACCATTGGATTTCCCACCGCTAACCTCCACTTACCCCCAGACAAATTTTTGCCTAAGCTAGGGGTTTACTGCGTCGAAGTCTCCCATGGCCCTGAATCCTCTAACCTAGACACCAATTTATCCTCCCATCCTGGTGTCATGAATATTGGTATGCGCCCCACGGTCAAGGGCACCAGTTTAACCGTCGAAGTTCATCTATTCGATTGGTCCGGAGACTTATATGGCAAAACCCTAACCGTAAGCCTCAAGAAATTTATCCGCTCCGAACAAAAATTTTCCTCCCTAGATGACCTCAAAGCCCAGATTCAGAGAGATTGTGAAGCCGCTAGGGATTTTTTTAGGGGAATTTAGAATTGAGAATTTAGAATTGAGAATTGAGAATCGGGAATCGGGAGTCGGAACCCACCCCTAACCCCTCCCAGGAGGGGAACGGGAGTCGGGAGTCAGATCAGTAACTGGCTTGTTCTTGTTCCCCCCTTATTAAGGGGGGTTAGGGGGGATCACCCACCAGAAAGTTAGAGCAGGCTCACCAATTCTTGATTAGAATTTTGTAGTTGCTCAACCCACCTGGAAAATTCTGTATTGCTTATGCGATCGCTTCTGTATCGGTGATGCGATCGCTTCTGTATTAGTGATGCGATCGCTAATCCTTTATGCGATCGCTAATCCTTTATGCGATCGCTAATCCCGCAGCAAAACCCCAAAACAAAATCAGTTTGACTGGTGGTGCGTTACGGGACGGGCTCTCACAACACTGACTACGAGGTTGAAAATGCTGGCAAGCCCGCCCCTAACGCACCCTACTCCTGCTCCCGATTCCCGATTCCCGATTCCCGATTCCCCACTCCCGATTCCCCACTCCCTAAAGGAATTTGTTACAAAACTTTTCAAAATATGCTATAATTAAATATTTTTTGTGCTATACTCAAAATGGAGATACAAAAGTAAGAGCCAGCCCGAAGATGTACACGCCCAAGGCTGGCTCTGGCTCCCCTTTAAAGGAGATACCTAAATTATGTCCTATAGTCCCAGCTTACAACCGTGGGTCATGATTCGCCTATTGCGAGGCAGGCCACCATTAGTTTTCGCTCGGTTCTGCAGCCCTTCTGATGCCAGGAGCTATTCGCAAGCCATGAAACATCTCATGCCTGATGCTAAGTTTTTAATTTTTCTTGATAAAAGTCTACCCATGGATGAAGAAGAATAGGGATCTTGCTCTTGTTCCCCCCTTATTAAGGGGGGTTAGGGGGGATCACCCACCTGATCAGGGTAGGTTTTTTACATTTGAATCGGGAATCGGGAGTCGGGGTAAGAAACTTGACTGTACCTCCTGTACCTCATAAGTATGATAAGCCCTATCAAAATCTTTCCCATTTTCCGAAAACCCTTGCTAGCTTATAGGAGATAGGGGGATGTTTGCCCTGTTCCCTGTTCCCTGCTCCCTGCTCCCTCCAATAATTTATCCCTCACCCAATTGAACACTGCTCTATGAGACAAAGAATTCAACAGCTCCAGGAAAATCTCGGTCGTGTGATTGTTGGTAAAGCAGATGCCATTCGTCTAGTGATCGTGGCCCTATTGGCTGGGGGTCATGCCTTGCTGGAAGATGTCCCTGGTGTGGGCAAGACACTACTAGCGAAATCCCTAGCCCGTTCCATAGATGGGAAATTTCAACGTATTCAATGTACCCCTGACCTATTACCTACGGATATCACAGGAACCAATATCTGGAATCAGCGCAGTGGTGAATTTGAATTTCTGCCAGGTCCAGTATTTACCCATGTCTTGCTAACCGATGAAATTAATCGAGCCACACCCCGGACCCAGTCAGCCTTATTGGAAGTAATGGAAGAGCAGCAGGTAACCGTAGATGGGCGATCGCGTCCCGTACCTCAGCCCTTTTTCGTGATTGCCACCCAAAACCCAGTGGAATATCAAGGTACCTTCCCCTTGCCAGAAGCCCAAATGGATCGATTCCTATTATCTTTATCCCTAGGTTATCCCACAGAACAAGAAGAACTCCAGATGTTGCAACGCCATCTAGAAGGAATGATGGTTTCCGAGCTCACCCCCTGTATCACCACCGATGAAGTATTAGAATTACGGCATCTTTGTCAGCAGGTCAAAGTAGAACGGTCACTACAAGAGTATATGCTCAATTTAGTCAGAGCATCCCGTTCCGCCGAAGATGTCACCTTAGGAGTCAGTCCTCGCGGTACCATTGCTTTACAACGGGCAACCCAGGCACTAGCCTTTGTGGAAGGTCGAGATTATGCCATCCCAGATGATATCAAGTTCCTGGCACCTTATGTACTGTCCCATCGTCTCATTACCTCGGGGGGGCGTCGTGCTCAGCCCATTGTTGAGCAATTGTTGCGCTCTGTACCAATCCCTTAAAGAGTGTTGTGTGTGAGGTATGTCCAAATTTTTGAACTCAAGAAGCCCAAGGCGAAACCGTAGACGTTCACCTTGGGTTCTGTTATTATTGCTAATTTTTTGGAGTATTAGCATAGGATGGGGACTGGAGCGAGCCGTAGGATATACGATTGAGCCAGAAACAGTTACCTCCACCCCCACCGAAGTAATCGCATCCATGGACCCAGTGTCCAAGCGCTACAAATTAGGCAAAGACCTTTACCTAGAAAACTGTTCCGCTTGTCACATTGCTTTGCCACCAGAAGTATTGCCTACCGAAACCTGGCGTCGGTTATTGTTAGAGCCACAGGAACATTATGGTACGCAACTCCGAAGACTGCTTGGTCCAAGTTTATTGCTGACCTGGCAATACTTGCGAGACTTCTCCCGTCCCCATAACAAAGACGAAGAAGTCCCTTATCGTATGACCCAATCCCGTTATTTCAATGCCCTGCATCCCCGAGTCAAAATCCCTCGACCCTTTGGGGTTAAAACCTGTGTTACTTGTCATCCCGGTGTCGCAAACTACGATTACCGCACCCTGACCCCAGAATGGCAGGATGCCCCCTAATCCGGTGATGGGGAAATGGGGAAATGGGGAGATAGGGAGATAGGGAGTCTGGGAGTCTGGGAAATTAGGGAAGTATAGCGCTTTCTAGTCTAATCAGATACACAAGATTTTTTCACTCTTGGCTCTTGGCTCTTGGCTCTTCTGTGTTCCCGATTCCCGATTCCCGATTCCCGATTCCCGATTCCCGATTCCCGATTCCCGATTCCCGATTCCCGATTCCCGATTCCCGATTCCCGATTCCCGATTCCCGATTCCCGATTCCCGATTCCCGAT
>NZ_JAAHIE010000277.1:0-9524 GCF_010671945.1 Moorena sp. SIO4E2 | reverse complement strand
TATTCAACTGCTCAGGCATCACATGAATTAGCAGTTGAATGAAAGTAAGTTTGAAATTGCTTATCAGGTTGTTAAAGCTTCGTCATCGCAACAGTTACTGGCTAAGGCAATTACCAAGCACGTTTGTATTGATACAATGACTAGAACTAAAATTCCCTTACCTGAGGAAATCGTGCAATTGCTAGAGCGCTTATGAGGATATTTTTAAGCATATAAAATAAAACGGATTTCAATGGGTTTTAGGAAGGCAAAATGTTACTGGAATATATCTTGTATATTTGATTGAAATAATATAGAATATAGAGTTGAAATGCACAATTTTAACCCCTTTTGTCAGGCCGTCAGGGACAGAATTATAGTCTACTAGATTCAACATTTATACCTTTATTTACTAAAAATTAATGACTCAAACTGTCCCCTCTCCTACCGAGGAAAATCTGAATTTAAGCGTTCTGGCTAAAGAAGCAGGAATAGCTCTGGTCATACAATTTGCAGGTATTGCTGTCACTTATTTGGTGCAGGTATTCCTTGCCCGATGGATGGGCAAAACTGACTATGGCATTTATGAATACGTCATTTCCTGGTCTATCCTCTTAGCTATTCCCGGAGGATTCGGTTTACCTCGTACAGTTTTGCGCTTTGTCTCTGAGTACCGGGTTAAAGAAGAATGGGGGCTGTTATGGGGTGTTGTGCGCAGTAGCTGGTTGATTACCGTTTTGGCTAGTATCTTGGTTAGCTTACTAGCTGCAGGTGTAATTTTACTACTGAATTATTACCACCACTTTACTTATGCCACTCCTTTATTAATTGGTATTGGTCTAGTACCACTGCGATCGCTGGTAAATTTGCAATTGGAAACTGCTAGGGCTGCCAAGGATGTTACTTTAGCATATGCGCCATCAAGAATAATTTGGCCCGTGTTGCTACTGTGTGGTGGATTTGTAGTCTTCGAGAAAAGTCACTACCTCACAGGAATTTCAGCTCTAGAAATCGCTGAGATTGCCTTCCTAGTGACAATTTTCTTGCAGTTGGGATTGTTATTGCCCAAATTAAAGAAAGAATTTGAAGCCAGCCAACCAGTCTATGCCATTCGAGAGTGGTTGGGTGTAGGTTTCATTTTGTTATTACAATTTAGTTTTTTCATGATTATCAGTCAAACTGACAAAATCATGGTCGGTTCGATATTGGGGCCTGAGCAAGCAGGGATGTACGCTGCAGCAGTGAAAACGGCTAAATGGGTCTCTTTTGTGCTGACAATTATTAATATGGTAGCCGCTCCCAGTTTCACGACCCTGTACGCTAAAGGCGATCTGGAGGGTCTGCAAAAGGTGGTTTCCACAGTTGCTATGTGGATTTTCTGGCCTTCGGTGGCTATTTCCTTATTTCTAATGGTCTTCAGTCAACCCGTTTTAGGAATATTTGGCTCGGATTTTATGGCAGCAAGTTGGCAACTTAAAATTTTGGTTTTGGGCAATTTGGTAAGCGCTTGGTGCGGTTCTGTCGGCTACTTGATGGTGATGACGGGGCATCAAAAAAAATCTGTAAAGGTTTTTGGTTGTGCTGCTGTTTTGAATATCGTGTTAAATGCGATCGCGATTCCTCTGTTTGGTGCAGTAGGTGCGGCTATAGCCACAGCTTTAACGTTAGCGCTGTGGAATATTTGGCTGAGTTTTTTAGTAATGAAACATGTAGGAGTAAGTCCCCTGGTTTTCAGGGGACTTTTTCAATGGGGTTCCTCAAAGTCCAAGATAGAGACGTAACTCTTGGGCTAAGGCTTCACTGCGGATAATCGAGAAATGGTCGCCAGGAAGTTTGTGGATCTTGATGCCACCTGTAGCTAGAGAACTCCAAGCTTGGATTTGTTGTTCGGCTAATTGTTCCGATTTTTCCTCAGCAGAGAATAGGGTGAGCTGGCCTGAGTAAGGCTGCGGTACATAACTATGTTTAGCTTGGCTGTTGGCTTGGAAAACTGCAAATAGCTGGCGTATCTGCTCTAGCCCAATTTCTGGAGGCAAGATCTGAAGTCTTTTTGCCTCCTTAAAGATATAGTTTAATTGCTCGTCCAACCCCAGTTGCTGTAGTTCATCCGCTGACACGGCCAGTTTTTTGTCAAAACGACGACTGAGAATTCTGGCAAAAGAATTTACCAGCATAGCCTGATCTGGTTGGGGCTGGTTGAGAATGGTAGGATTAGGGCTGTCTATCAATGCTAACAGTGCTATGTCATGTCCTAAAGCTTGTAGCTGTTGGGCTATCTCAAAAGCAACGATCCCACCGAAAGACCAACCGCCTAGTTGGTATGGCCCTTGGGGTTGAACGGTCTGTATTTCTTTAATATAAGCAGTAGCCATGTCACAGATGCGAGTTAAGGGCTTCTTTTCTCCATTTAGCCCTACAGCTTGCAGACCATAGAAAGGTTGTTCCACACCTAACTGGCGAGCTAAAGCTGCGTAACCTAAAACATGGCCTGCGATTTCATGAATACAGAAAAATGGTGGTAGAGAACCGGTTGGCCGAATTGGGACTAAGGGTGAAAAAAGTTGAGTATTGGTAGCAGCACTTAGTAAACTGACTTGGGCTTCGATGGTAGGTTCGGTAAACAGGGTTGACAAGGCCAGATTAGTTCCGAACTGCTGTTCGATGCAAGCCATCAGGCGCACGGCTAACAGGGAATGACCGCCTAAGTCAAAAAAGTTGTCTTGAACTCCCACGGCAGGGATATTGAGAACCTCTGACCAAATTTGTACCAGTTGCAGTTCTGTGATGTTGCGAGGTTCTATTGCTCCTGCTTCTTGAGTAGAAACATCCGGTGCTGGTAATGCCCGTCGGTTCACCTTGCCGTTGGGGGTTAACGGTAGAGACTCCAAAACCACAAAAGCTGCAGGAATCATGTAGTCGGGGAGTTGGGTTTTCAGCAAAGAGCGCAGCTGACTAATCACAGCTTGAGATTCGGTGGGGACTACATAGGCCACCAGCCGTTTATCCCCAGGACTATCTTCTCGGGCAATCACTACTGCTTCCTTGACTTGAGAGTGTTGTGCCAGGACCGCTTCTATTTCCCCCAGTTCAATCCGGTAACCCCTGATTTTCACCTGGTTGTCGATGCGTCCAATAAATTCGATGTTCCCATCGGGCAGATAGCGTGCCAGATCTCCAGTTTTGTAGAGGCGAGAACCCGGTTTGTTGCTAAAGGGGTTGGGAATAAACTTTGCCTCGGTTAATTCGGGGCGGTTGAGATATCCTCTAGCTAACCCCGCACCGCCGATATGCAGTTCTCCAGGTACGCCAATGGGGACAGGTTGGAGATGGCAGTCGAGAAGATAAATTTGGGTGTTAGCTATAGGAGTTCCAATCGACTCGGAAACATCCGCATAGAAACTACTCTGCTGGGAGCTATTCACCTGGCAAGTCATTGACCAAACTGTAGTTTCTGTAGGACCGTATAAGTTCCAAAGAGAAGCACCTTTTTGTAGCAAGCATTTGGCAAGTTCTTGGGGTAAGGCTTCGCCACCGCAGATAATTTTTAACTGCGGGCTACCCTGCCAACCAGCAGCCAGTAGCATTCGCCAAGTGGCTGGGGTTGCTTGCATCGCTGTAGCACCAGAATTTTCCAATTTTGACAAAAGCCTCTCTCCGTCGGTAACTACTTCACGAGTTACCATCAGTATTTTCGCTCCCACTGCGAGTGGTAAATAAATCTCTAGGGCGGCAATATCAAAACAGATGGTGGTGATTGCCAAGATAGAATCGACATGGCTTAACCCCGGCGCAACTTCCATCGAAGAAAGAAAGTTAACCAGAGATTTGTGGCAGATTTCTACACCTTTGGGTTGTCCAGTCGAACCAGAGGTGTAAATGACATAGGCTAAATTATCGGGTTGAAAAATGCGGACCGAATTGCAAGTGCTGCATTGAGCAATTCTCTGTGAATCTATATCTAAGCAGACCGCTTGCGCCGAAAAATTCGGCAACGATACCAATAAATTTTCCTGAGTCACCAACAGTTTTATTTTTGAAGACGACAATATATAAGCGATGCGCTCGGAAGGATACATTGGGTCTAATGGCACATAAGCACCGCCCGCTTTGAGAATCCCCAAAAGTCCGATTATCATCTCAATAGAGCGCTCGACGCAAATCCCTACCAGCACTTCTGGTCCTACTCCCAAACTTTGCAGGTAATGGGCCAGTTGATTGGCTTTGGCGTTTAACTCCCCATAGGTTATCTGTTCCTGTTCAAAAACCACTGCCACTCCATCGGGAGTTCGCTCCACTTGCTCTTCAAATAACTGATGAATGCACTTATCCTGGGGATACTCTGCTTTAGTATCATTCCACTCCACCAACAATTGATGGCGTTCCCTTGAGGTTAACAAAGGTAATTCACCCACCTTCTGCTCCGGATGAGTCACAATTGCTTCTAACAAAGTCTTGAAGTTGCCTATCATCCTTTCTATAGTCGCACCCTCAAACAAATCCGCGTTATATTCCCACCTCCCCTCAAGTCGAGTTTCTGTCTCCGAGAGAATCACACTCAGATCGAACTTAGATGTTAAGTTCTCAACCTTTAGTGGCGTTACAGCCAGTTGTGGCAACTCCCATCTTCCTTTAGGGACGTTTTGTAAAGCAAACATCACCTGAAATAAGGGGTTACGGCTGAGATCTCGCTGAGGCTGTAACTCTTCGACCAGCTTCTCAAAGGGCATCTCTTGGTGACCATAAGCTCCCAAACTCACTTCCCGCACTCGTCCTAATAATTCCCGAAAACTGGGATTACCCCCCAACTCGGTCCGCAACACTAAGGTATTGACAAAAAAGCCAATTAGACCTTCTAGTTCTGTACGGTGGCGGTTGGCAATGGGAGTGCCCACAATAATATCTGAGTGTCCCGAATAGCGCGATAGTAAGACCTTGAAGGCTGCTAGCAAGGTCATGTACAAGGTCACCCCTTGCTGTTGACTTAACTGCTTGAGGGATGAAGTCAGTTTTTCAGAGAGTTTCAGGGATTTTTTCCCACCGGTGTAACTTGGGACCGGAGGACGGGGATAATCTAGGGGCAGTTCTAAAACCGGTAGCTCTCCTGATAACTGCTGTTTCCAGTAGTTGAGCTGGGTTTCTAATACTTCCCCTTGTAACCACTGCCTCTGCCAGGCGGCATAGTCGGCATATTGAATCGGTAATTCGGCTAAAGGTGACGGTTGACCCGAACTTAACGCTGTATAGATCACCGACAGTTCCTGGAGGAAAATTCCCCTCGACCAGCCATCAAAGGCGATATGATGCACATTCAACAGCAGAATATGCTTCTGCTCCGACAGTTGCAAAACCCTTGCCCGTACTAAAGGTGATTGTTCTAAATCAAACGGTTGCTTCCCTTCAGCTTTGGCCAACTGTTGCACTTGCTGGGATTGCTGGGGTGGTGATAATTCCCGTAAGTCGATCACCGGCAATCTCAGTTGATACTCAGCCTCGATCACTTGGAATTGCATGGTACCGACGGACTCAAACCGAGTCCGCAGCACTTGGTGACGATTGATGATTTCTGTGAGGGCTCCAGATAGGGCATCGATGTTGAGTTGGCCAGTCAGCTGCAACACCGCCAGCATATTGTAGGCCGACGAATCCCCTTCAAATAGTTCGTGCAGGAACCACAATCTCTGTTGGGCAAAACTTAAAGGCAACTCTTGTTGGCGAGATACGGTCGTAATTGCTGGGGCGATGGGGAGTTGCTCTTGGGTGTTGCGAATTCGATTGATTTGTCCTTCTAGTTCGGCTACGGTGGGAGCTTCAAAGATACTGCGTAGGGGGATTTCTAGCCCAAAGGTTTCTCGCAACCTGGAAATGACTTGAGTCGCTAGCAGGGAATGTCCACCCAGCTCGAAGAAGTTGTCGTGGATTCCTACCTGTTTGATTCCTAAGACAGAACCATAGATATCCGCTAGCAATTCTTGGGATGGAGTCTGGGGTGGGACAAAAGAAGCTAATGCTGTCGGGTCTACTTCGGGTGCTGGTAATGCCCGTCGGTTCACCTTGCCGTTGGGGGTTAACGGTAGGGACTCCAAAACCACAAAAACCCCAGGAATCATGTAGTCGGGGAGTTGGGTTTTCAGCAAAGAGCGCAGCTGACTAATCACAGGTTGAGATTCGGTGGGGACTACATAGGCCACCAGCCGTTTATCCCCAGGACTATCTTCTCGGGCAATCACTGCTACTTCCCGCAGGTCTGGGTGTTTAGCTAGGGTTGCTTCTATTTCTCCTAGTTCAATGCGTAAACCTCGGATTTTTACTTGCTCATCCTTGCGACCGATAATTTCCACAGTGCCATCAGCACGATATCTTCCTAAATCTCCTGTCAAGTACCACTGATCAGAGGGATCTTCCCGATATGGATTCTGGATGAACCGCCGTTGGTTTTCTGTGGAGGCATTAATATAACCCTTTGTGCGGAAGGGAGTACGCAGCACTATCTCTCCTGTTTCTCCTATTCCGCATAGTTGCTGGTTCTGCGATAAAATCAGCACTTGTGTCTGAGGCTGAGCAATTCCAACTGGCTGTACCCCTGGTAGAGGATTTTCCGGCACCTGATAGTAGCACTTGGCCATAGTTGTCTCTGTTGGACCATAGAGATTAACTATTTTACCTGAATCAGGAAATGCTGAGCGCCACTGGTTTACCAGTTGGGCTGTTAATGGTTCTCCTGCAAAGAAGAGCCAACGTAAAGACTTCAACTCAATTCCTGGTGGCACGTTTCCTAGCCACATTCGTGCCAAAGCTGGTACGGTGTGAACTACAGAAATCCTCTGTGTTTCCAACCAGGAGAAAAGCCGATGAGATACCAAATCATCTGTCTGTGTGGGCAAACACAGGGTTGCTCCGCTGGTTAACGGCAGAAATATATCACGCAGTACTGGATCGAAGGACAGACTTATCAATTGAGCTACACAGTTATCTGGTCCGATGGCAAAGGTTTCTCGCTGCCACTGTAGAAAGTGAGCTAATCCTTTGTGTGTCCCCAATACCCCCTTGGGCACTCCCGTAGTACCTGAGGTAAAGAATATGTATGCGGCATCCTCTGGAGAAATTGTCTCTAAGGTCAAGGTTTCAACCGTTGCTTCGTCTGAGGTTTTTAAGTAGCCTGTGTCAGGGTCTATGTGGATGCAGGAGACCCCTTGCCACATCTGTTCGGTTTTTAAGGGTTGCTCGCTAACGTAGAACAAGTATCTTGCCTGGGTTTGCTCTAGCATCAGCTGTTGTCGGGATGAGGGGAGTTTTGGCTCGATCACTAGCATCACAGCACCACTGCTGAGAATACCCATCATACTGGCGATAAGTCCAAAGCTGCGATCGCCCGATACCGCCACTACTTCTCCTGGTTTGACCCCTTCTGTTCGTATCCTTTGGGCAATTGCCTGGGCCGTTTCTGCTAACTGCTTGTATGTCCAACTGCGAGACCCCTGGCTGATTGCTGGCTGTTCTGGTGTCTGTTGTGCCCAAGCATTAAATGTTACTGTTACTGGTTCGTAGTAAGGTTCTAGCAGGGCTGCTTTAGGATCTGGCAGTAACCTTTGAGCTGCTGGAGTTACTAAAGACAAATTTGCAATCTTTGCCTCCGGGTTGTCCACTACCTGCATTAGCAAATACTGCAATTGCTCCACCATCTGAGCTATTCGCTCTTGGGCAAACAGCTCAGCGTTGTACACTAATTTTAGTTGGATAGCTTCAGAAACTTCTCGCACATAAACCGTTAAGTCAAACTTGGACTGAGGTTCTGAGAACAACCGGTTTTCTACGGTTATACCTGGGAGTTCCAAAGGATTCCTGGGCACGTTAACCATATCGAACCAGACCTGAAATATGGGATTACGGCTGAGATCTCGCTGAGGCTGTAACTCTTCGACCAGCTTCTCAAAGGGCATCTCTTGGTGACCATAAGCTCCCAAAGTCACTTCCCGCACTCGTCCTAATAATTCCTCAAAGCTGGGATTCCCCCCCAACTCGGTCCGCAACACTAAGGTATTGACAAAAAAGCCAATTAGACCTTCTAGTTGGGAGTGGCGGCGGTTGGCAATGGGAGTGCCCACAATAATATCTGATTGTCCCGAATATCGCGATAGTAACACCTTGAAGGCGGCCAGCAAGGTCATGTACAAGGTCACCCCTTCAAGTTGACTTAACTGCTTGAGGGATGAAGTCAGTTGTTCAGAGAGTTTCAGGGATGTTTTCCCACCGGTGTAACGTTGGACTGGGGGACGGGGATAATCTAGGGGCAGTTCTAAAACCGGTAGCTCTCCTGATAACTGCTGTTTCCAGTAGTTGAGCTGGGTTTCTAGTACTTCCCCAAGCAACCACTGCCTCTGCCAGGCGGCATAGTCGGCATATTGAATCGGTAATTCGGCTAAGGGGGACGGTTGACCCGAACTTAAAGCTGTATAGATCACCGACAGTTCCTTGAGGAAAATTCCCCTCGACCAGCCATCAAAGGCGATATGATGCACGTTCAACAGCAGAATATGCTTCTGCTCGGACAGTTGCAACACACTTGCCCGTACTAAAGGGGTTTGTTCTAAATCAAACAGTTGCTTCCCTTCAGCTTTGGCCAACTGTTGCACTTGCTGGGATTGCTGCGGTGGTGATAATTCCCGTAAGTCGATCACCGGCAAACTCAGTTGACACTCAGCCTCGATCACTTGGACTGGCATGGCACCGACGGACTCAAACCTAGTTCGCAGCACTTCGTGACGATTAATGATTTCTGTGAGGGCTCCAGATAGGGCATCTATGTCTAGTTCCCCAGTTAGCTGCAACACGGCCAGCATATTGTAGGCCGACGAATCCCCTTCAAATAGTTGGTCGAGGAACCACAATCTCTGTTGGGCAAAACTTAAGGGCAACTTTTGCTGGCGAGATACCCCAATAATCGCTGGGGCGATCGGTATTTGCTCTTGGGTGTTGCGAATCCTGTTGATATGCTCGGTAAGTTGGGCTACGGTAGGAGCTTCAAAGATACTGCGTAGGGGGATTTCTACCGAGAAGGTTTCTCGCAACCTGGAAATGACTTGAGTCGCTAGCAGGGAATGTCCACCCAGCTCGAAGAAGTTGTCGTGGATGCCTAGATGTTTGATTCCTAAGACAGAACCATAGATATCCGCTAGCAATTCTTGGGATGGAGTCTGGGGTGCTACAAAAGAAGCTAATGCTGTCGGGTCTACTTCGGGTGCTGGTAATGCCCGTCGGTTCACCTTGCCGTTGGGGGTTAACGGTAGGGATTCCAAAACCACAAAAGCTGCAGGAATCATGTAGTCGGGGAGTTGGGTTTTCAGCAAAGAGCGCAGCTGACTAATCACAGGTTGAGATTCGGTGGGGACTACATAGGCCACCAAGCGCTTATCCCCAGGACTATCTTCTCGGGCAATCACTACTGCTTCTTTGACTTGAGAGTGTTGTACCAGTGCTGCTTCTATTTCCCCGAGTTCAATCCGGTAACCCCTGAGCTTGACCTGGAAATCTTTGCGCCCAACAAATTC
>NZ_JAAHIE010000276.1:0-9565 GCF_010671945.1 Moorena sp. SIO4E2 | reverse complement strand
CAATAAGGTTTCATTGGTAAGTAAATCATCTACAGTAACTCTCAAGTAACGTTCACCATCAACTTGAAACTGGAGTTTAATGCGATCGCTTCCGGGATTGCCCAGGGGTGTTAATTTAGCCAGACTTCTTGCCCCATCCCTATCATTCAGGGGTTGCACAGCGTTTTCGCCCTGGCCTAACTGACGAGTAATCAAGCGATCGCCTTCAAAATAAATCTCTGTGCCACCAGTTTGGGAGCCTAACTCTCCTAAAATTAGCTCTATACTCGGTTGATTCTCTACCGATGCTCCTAAGAAGAGTTCTACGGGCTCACTCATGGGGTAAGGCTGTCCTTCTCTAATGATTGAGTGCCAGTTGTGACGCTTTAACCGTCTATCCCAATAGCGAATTCCGTAGCTATGGTAGAGGAAATCTTGGACTTCGATACCTTGGCTGAGCTGAAGTGCGCCAGTTGCGATCGCTTCAAAGGGTTTTTGGCAAAGAACCTTGTTTGAGTCGAAATACTGGTTTACCCATGCCTGAACTGCTGGGATATTAACCGTGCCACCCACTAACAAGACACCATCTATATCTGGTACTTCTATACCATTGCGTCTTGCTTGTTGCAGCACTTCCGTCATCTTATCATCAAGGGTATCAAAAAACTGGTGTTCTTTGAGGATAGTTTCAAACGTCTCCCGGTCTAGTTTTAGTTCGTAACTCTCGAAGGTTTCATCATTAAAATAGACTTCAGTAGCCTCAGACTGCTCAGACAGTTGAATTTTCAAGCGTTCTGCGAGTCGAGTAGTCAAAGGCGATCGCATTAACCCTTGAGTTTCCACAAAATAATCCACCAGCCAGTTATCAATATCTGTCCCACCCAAATTTTGTCCCACTTTCGCCAGCACACGGGCAATTTTCACCTTCTGGCTAGACCCTTCACCAAATGACTTTTGCCCCCACTTAAGAATAAACCCAATAGGTTTTTTATTCCCTTGAGCCTCCTGATTCAGCTGCACCAGAGATAAATCCAGAGTGCCACCACCAAAGTCTATAACTAGTAGAGTATCCCCTTCCGCAATACCATAGCCCAAAGCAGCCGCTGTCGGTTCATCCAGCATCCTCACCTGTTCCACTGGCAACGATTGGCAGATTCCACTAAGCCAATGGCGGTAAGCTTCAAAGCTATCCACAGGCACAGTCAGAATCACCGATTCAATGGCAGAATCCCCCGCCTCTGACTGGAGGGCTGATAGGTCTTCAATAATTTGGTTGAGGAACCATTGCCCAACTTGTTCAAAGGTGATCACGGTGCCATCCAGTTCTGGCAGAAATCCCTGAACCTCAGCACCAATCCCCCGTTTGAAGCTGCGGAAGAATCGAGGGTCACTGCTGAGATCCAAACCGCGATCGCGTACTGCCTGTCCAACCATAACCTTACCCTGAGCCGCATCTTCCACATACACCAAACTCGGAATTAAGGGAGGATTTTGACTAAGTTGCAGTGCAAGTCCTGGTAACGTGATGGTTTCTGGCGTTTCCGTGACTGGGTTCCAGCGAGTGATTACCGTATTGCTCGTGCCAAAGTCAATAGCGTAGGACGTAGTACTGGTGCTAGGCATTAATGTTTATTGAACCGATCTTATTAATATTATTTATTAATAAATATCAGTTTATGGCCGAACCACTCAATAGCCAGGAGACCTGTACCCAGGAAGACAGTTTAGCAATCCGTGTCGGAATTGTCAGAATTTTTGATGCCATCTTGCCGATTCCCGACTCCGTGTTCCCCTCCTGGGAGGGGTTAGGGGTGGGTTCCTATTCCCTTTGCTATTACAATTATGCTCCTGTAGTTGAGACATCTAACTCTTGCCTAAAGCTTAGCCATGCTCTCATAGCCTCTGGATTAGATGCTACTCCTTTTTGCATCAAAATCACACCATCTTTAAAACCAATGATGCCATACTCGTTAGTCTTGGTGACCCGGTCAATCATGTTAACTAAAGAGCGCAACCGCTGACCATCATGCTTAAAGGCAATTTGATAGCGTTGTAACCGCCATAAATCTGCGATCGCATAATCCACCTTCACCACCTCGCCATTATCATTGCGCAACTGTAAATCTGCTAAGCGGATAATTTCCCGACGTCCTGACAAATGAGGGACTAGATAGGTAGTAGCTGAGACACTAGCATTTGGGGGAATCTGAGCCAGTAATGACCGGATCGACCCCACACGAGACCACTGTTGGGTTAACGGCACATAGACGAAGGGTTGGTAGGAATCCGGAAGCAGGAAATAAAAGGTTCGATTGGGGCTAGAGGTAATGGTCAACACTACCGCAAGGGTTAGACAAAAAATCCAAAAGCTTCGAAACTTAGACCTAGCCGAGATCACAGCTTGACTAAATTGGGGATGAGCTGACCACCAAAGTATCGCGCCATAGAATAGCCCAGGTACTACGGTCATCGCATAACGGATATTAATCGCAAGCACTGATTGACCTTTACCCAACAGAAGTTTTAGCAAGGGAAATGCTGCGATAGACCAAGAAGCGGGAGCAATAGCTGGTATAAATGCTAATGGTAACCATTGACCTAATAAATACTGAATGGTGCCAAAAAAGGGAGTAAACAGTTCTACTAGTAAACGCCAAGGATTAGTCAGCATACCCTTAATAATTTCCAGAGTAGACGCCTCATCCCCATCAGCGTACTGACCAAAACGCTCGATCATGAACCGTTGAGAAATATCTTCCGAAAATAGGGGCATAATTAGATTGGTCAAGACAAGTATGTAACCGAAACTGAGGGTACAAACTGCCAGACCAATGCGAGGGTAGCGCCGACTGACTATTAAATAGAATCCCACACCAAACAAACCTATCCCGGAATCTTCCCGTACAGCTAAAATCAAAATTGCCAGCAACCAAAACAGCCACCACCAGCGTTTTTCCATAGCTAGCAGTAGCCCAAATACAAATAGCGGAATTTGGCAGATGTCATGGAAATTGGCTAAGGTCGGACCGAGAATAGCATTAGCACAGTAAAAGCTAACCGTAATCATTGCTGCTAACATCGGTTGCAGATACTGTCTAGCCAGGATATACAAAACTACACCAGCAGCTGTTACCAACGTTACCTGCAAAACGGTTAGGGTAGCGGGAAATGGAAACAAAGCATATAACGGTAACCAAAGTAACAGGGCGGGAGTAAAATGTTGCCCTAATCGGTGGTAATAGACATTTGGAACTTCCCCATTATGAACTACATTAGTAGACAGCTGGGATGAAAGAGTACTCTGAAAGAAGCGACCGTGAATTCCATTCCAGAAGACTTGATTAAAAATTCCTTGATCGTAGGAAGAATAAAAAGTATAGTGTCGATGTAGAGTAAAAATTAAGGTGAATAAAAAAAATGCGATCGCCGCAGTAATAACAAGTTTTAACCCAGGTTTTTTGGTCATTTTTCCTTTGTCATTTGTCCTTGGTATTAAGCTCCAGAAAGTTTCGCTTTTTTAAAACTACTCTTGTTTTCAACACACCCTCACGCTTATCGGGAAAAAGATCTAGCGTTTCTCATAGCTATGAGGTACAAATATTTTTTTACCTCTTGCCTCTTGCCTCTTGCCTTCCCCTCCTGGGAGGGGTTAGGGGTGGGTTGCTCTTGCCTTCCCCTCCTGGGAGGGGTTAGGGGTGGGTTCCTCTTGCCTTCCCCTCCTGGGAGGGGTTAGGGGTGGGTTGCTCTTGCCTTCCCCTCCTGGGAGGAGTTAGGGGTGGGTTCCTCTTGCCTTCCCCTCCTGGGAGGGGTTAGGGGTGGGTTCCTCTTGTCTGCTCCCTGCTCCCTAAAGCCCATAATTTTGACCTCATTAGTTTGAGAATTGCTATAGCTAATTGCGACTACTCCCGAGCCATTCCGAATCAGAACTTCTCACCTCAGACCTCTGACCTCTGACTTCCCCATTACTTACTATGGGAATTTTAATCGTAAATGTTGTCCCAACGCCCACTTCGCTAGTCAGTTCAATCTCTCCCTGATGCTGTTCCACACAGCGTTTCACAATCGATAGTCCCAGACCAGTCCCTTGAATTGTCCCCACATTTTTGGCTCGATAAAAAGACTCGAAAATTTTCTTTTGGTCTGCTTCAGCAATCCCAATTCCTTTATCCTGGATGCGGAACACAACCAACTGCTGTTTCAGATCACAAGTTAGGTTAAAGGTCACGATTTCATGAGAAGGAGAATACTTCAAAGCATTGGTAAGCAGATTAGTTATAATGTAATGTATAAGTTTATCATCCATACAGACTTCTGTATAGACCCCGTCAGAGGTAAAAACAATCCGGTTGCGGCTGGCTTGATCTAGGCATAGTTCTGCAATTAAATCCTGGCAGAATTGCTCTAAGTTCATCGGAGTTGGAATAAATTCTAGCCGACCTACTTCAGCTTGACCGATTAGCAACACCTCTTCCATCAACTCAGTCATGCGCTCTACTGAAAGAGTAATTCGTTTTAGATAACGCTGCTTTTGCTCCTGAGTGGCCAGATTACCATAGCGCTTAAGTAATTCAGCGGCAGTTAGGATCACACTGAGGGGATTACGGAATTCGTGGCAAACGGTGGAGACGAACTGGGAGCGGAAATCTTGGATTTCTTGCTCTTTTGCCAACACCTGCTCTAACATTTCTGTCTGAGGATCCTCGCTGATATCCCAAAACGCGAGCACTACTCCATTCACGTTTCCCAGTTGGTCTTTTAGGGGTGAAGCACTATTACCAACAGGAATTCGACCACCGTCCTTTGCGATCAAAGCGTTATGCTCGCCCAGATAGACAACTTGTCCGGTCTTGATCACTTTATCTAGGGGATACTTGACTAGATTACCGGTCAGGTCATTAACAATTGGGAACACTGAGGTCACATCTCGCCCCCATACCTCCGATGCCTTCCAACCAGTCAGAGCTTCAGCGGGAGCATTCATAAAGGTAATGGTACCTTGGGTCGTGGTAGCAATAACTGCATCATCGATAGAGTTTAAAATGGATGCCAACTGAGCTTGGCTGTTCTGCAACGACTGCTCCATCTGGTATTGCTGGAGAGCCATTTCAATGGCAACCCGCAAGTCTCTCTCGTTAAACGGTTTGGTAACATAGCCAAAGGGTTGGGTAACCTTAGCCCGTTGCAAGGTATCTTCATCCCCATAGGCAGTTAAATAGACGATAGGAATACGTAAATGTTCACGAATTTGCCTAGCAGCAGTAATACCATCCATCTTGCCTTTGAGGAAAATGTCCATCAGCACTAAGTCAGGCTTAGTTTGAGCGGCTTTGGTAATGGCTTGAGAGCCAGATGAAGCAGTAGCTGATACCATATAACCCAGTTGCTTAAGCTGGCTAGCAATTGTCTTAGCAACAATAACTTCGTCTTCTACAACTAACACCCTGGTAACCACTATTGTTGTCCTATTGCTTCTACAATTGTTGCTGTTGAGAATACTATTCTGAAAGCTGTGCCCTCGCTATGGCCCTGAAACATACTCCCGTCTAGTTGCTCCGTTGCCAGGTCATAAACTAACGATAATCCTAAAGACTGGGTATTACGCCAATCTAACTCTTCTGGTAAACCAACCCCATTATCTCGGACAATCAATTCAACCTGATCGTCCCCGCTATGGTGCAATTCAATGTGAATCTCACCATAGCGTCCATTGGGAAACCCGTACTTCAGGGAATTGGATACCAGTTCATTGATGATTAGACCGCAAGGGATGGCCTGATCAATACTGAGGGAAATGGGTTCAATAGTCGTGTGCAACTGAATCCTATCGCTAGTTACTTGATAAGCTACCAGTAAGTTCACCGCTAGGTTCTGGATATAATCCACTACATCCAGGTTGCCTATCACTGAGGCACCATAAAGTTTCTTGTGAATGAGAGCCATGGCTTCAAGGCGATGGCGAGCTTCCGACAGGTGTACTCGGGTTTGGGGTTGATCTACTGTCAGAGATGGCAAGTGTAGTAAGCTAGAAACAATTTGTAAGTTGTTTTTGACCCGATGGTGAATTTCTTTGAGCAGCACCTCTTTCTCAACTAGGGTAGCTTTGAGGTTTTCCTCGACCTGTTTGAGCTGTGTGATGTCGATGGCTATGTTATGGATCCGAATTGGAGTGTTATTAGCATCTGTGAGGAGGTGAGCACGATGGCGAATCCAACTCACAGCTCCATCCGGTCGCAAAATTCTGTAGTCAATATCTTTGGCACCAGTTGACAGCAGGGTTTGGTGTGCCAGTTCATAGGTTTCGAGATCCTCTGGGTGAACCACTGATTCCCACAGGCGTAAGTTTCCGAAGAACTCAGTGATACTGCGACCATAGACTTGCTCGGTAGCACTGTTAAGATAAAGCAGTTTGTCAATCGAAGGATCAAAAGACCATACCACTGCTTCTAGGGAAGTCAGAATACTCTCAAGACGTTCTTGGCTCAACTGCCAGGCATGTTCATTTTCCCCCAATTCTTCTTCAAACTGCTGATTGACAGCAACTTCCTGCTGCCATCGCTGATTAGCTGCCACTAATTCCCCTTCTTTTTGACTCAACTGTTGGTGTAAGTCTTCGACCTTAGTAACAATAGCAGAGAGGATGGCTGGCATGGTGTGGGGGGTCACCACACGCACTACTTGACCTGGTTCATCCACTAGGGGTAGGTGACGAATCTGGTGTTGACGTAATCGGGACTCTACCAAAAAAATGTCCGGTTTCGCTATGATGGGCAAGGTAATTAACTCTTGAGTCATCACATCAGCGATGGAAACCCCTGAGTTGACCATTCCGGCTGATGCTACTTTGACCACATCCCGTTCTGTAAAAATGCCTACCAATTGCTGCTGCTGTACTACCAGCACATAACTCCTTCGAGTTTGATTCATCGTAGCGATCGCTTCCGTTACTGGAGTATCGGGAGCAATGGTGATCGGCTGCTGGTCGCAAGGAAAATTTACAATGGAAAGTTGACCAGAAATGCCATTTTTCAGGTAATCTTTAGCTTCCATATAACCCTTGAAGCGCCAAATTATTGGATACTTTTAGGGAGTCGAAAGATAAACATTAACACAATCCAGTAGCAATTCAAAGAGACGGTATGCATCTCAGTGAAATTACTCATCCAAATCAGTTGCACGGTCTATCGATTCGTCAACTAGAGGAAATTGCCCGTCAAATTCGCGAGAAACATCTCCAAACCATAGCTACTAGTGGTGGTCACTTAGGACCAGGCTTGGGAGTGGTAGAATTAACCTTAGGTCTGTATCAAACACTTGACCTTGACTATGATAAGGTAGTCTGGGACGTTGGACACCAAGCTTATCCCCACAAAATGCTCACGGGGCGCTATAACCGATTCCATACCCTACGGCAGAAAGATGGTATTGCTGGTTATCTAAAGCGCTGCGAGAATAAGTTTGATCACTTTGGAGCGGGTCATGCGTCCACCAGTATTTCTTCTGCTTTGGGTATGGCGATCGCCCGAGACCGCAAAGGGCAAAACTTCAAAGTGGCAGCAGTTATTGGTGATGGTGCTCTGACCGGTGGCATGGCTTTGGAAGCCATCAATCATGCAGGGCATTTACCCCATACTAAACTACTGGTGGTGCTCAATGATAATGAGATGTCCATCTCCCCCAATGTGGGGGCTATTCCCCGTTACCTCAACAAAGTGCGGCTTTCTGAGCCGATGCAGTTTCTTACTGACAATTTAGAGGAACAGTTCAAAAATCTCCCCTTTGTCGGTGAGTCTTTATCCCCAGACTTGCAACGGCTCAAGGAAGGGATGAAGCGTTTAGCCGTACCTAAGGTCGGAGCAGTATTTGAAGAACTTGGCTTTACTTACATCGGACCGGTAGATGGTCACAATCTAGAGGAGTTAATTTCCACCTTTACCAACGCCCACAAGCTAGATGGACCAGTGCTGGTGCATGTGGCAACTACGAAAGGCAAGGGGTATGCGATCGCAGAAGCGGACAAAGTGGGTTACCATGCCCAAAGTCCCTTCAACCTAGCTACGGGTAAAGCCCTTCCAGCTAAAAAACCCAAACCCCCCGGCTATTCCAAAGTTTTTGCCCACACCCTAGTCACACTAGCTCAGAATAATCCCAAAATCATTGGCATCACGGCAGCTATGGCTACCGGGACAGGGTTGAATAAATTGCAAGAAAAACTCCCTGACCAATACATAGATGTGGGGATTGCGGAACAACACGCCGTCACCCTAGCAGCTGGCCTAGCCTGTGAAGGAATGCGACCGGTTGCAGCTATTTACTCCACCTTCTTACAACGGGCTTACGACCAAATTATTCACGACGTTTGTATCCAAAACCTACCGGTCTTTTTCTGCCTCGACCGTGCAGGAATTGTGGGTGCTGATGGCCCTACTCACCAAGGGATGTATGATATCTCCTATTTGCGATGCATTCCCAATATGGTAATTATGGCTCCCAAAGACGAAGCTGAACTGCAACGTATGGTAGTTACAGGAATAAACCACACCGATGGTCCGATTGCCATGCGCTATCCTCGGGGTAGTGGCTATGGCGTTCCCCTGATGGAAGATGGTTGGGAAGCACTACCCATTGGTAAAGCAGAACTCTTGCGTAATGGTGACGACCTGTTAATGGTAGGGTACGGCACTATGGTTTACACCGCCATGCAAACCGCTGAAATTCTTAGCGAGCATGGTATTGAAGCAACGGTGATTAATGCTCGTTTTGTCAAGCCCCTAGATACAGAATTAATCTTCCCCTTGGCTCAGAAAATTGGTCGTGTAGTTACCCTAGAAGAAGGGTGCTTAATGGGTGGCTTTGGTTCAGCGGTGGCAGAAGCACTCATGGACAATGATATATTAGTTCCCCTCAAGCGCTTTGGTGTACCGGATCAATTAGTGGATCATGCCAAGCCCGATGAATCAAAAGCTGATTTGGGGCTGACTGGCTCTCAAATTGCTGAACAGATCAGGGCAGCGTTCTTTAATAGACAGCCATCTTCTGTTAGTTAATCTATCAATGTTAACAGTTGACAGTTAACTGTTAACTGTTAACCGTTAACAAAATAGCAATTAACAATTAACAATTAACAATTAACAATATATCGAACTTATATGAACCCATCCACATACCAAGTTTATCCCGTTGTTTGGGAAAACGACCGAGTTATCCTCATTGACCAAAACCGCTTACCCGGCAAATATTCCATTGTAGAAATCAGCCGCTGTGAAGATATGGTTGAGGCGATTAAAACTATGATTGTTCGGGGAGCGCCAGCTATTGGAGTAGCAGCGGCTTATGGCATTTACCTTGGCGCAAGAGAGATTAAAACTAAAGAACGTAAGGCTTTCCTTGAACAGCTTGAAGTTGTAGCCCAGCAGTTGCGGCAAACTCGTCCTACAGCCGTGAATTTGTTTTGGGCAATCATGCGGATGCTTAAAAATGCCTATGAAACGATCGGGACAGTAGAAGAGATTAAAGCTTCCTTACTTGAAACAGCTAAACAAATTCAGCTGGAGGATTTACAAACCTGTCAAGCTATAGGCGATCGCGG